>NZ_JBAMDH010000040.1:0-53382 GCF_036961685.1 Massilia sp. DD77 | reverse complement strand
CGTGCTCGATCCCGATGTCCTGCTGGTCACCGATGGGCATCCCGCGTACCGCTGCTTTGCGCGCGAGGCGGACATCTCCCATCAGTTCGTCAACTTGCGCGCCGGCGAGCGTATCCGTGGCGCCGTTCACGTGCAAAATGTCAACGCTTACCATCGGCGCTTCCGGCAATGGCTGGCGCGCTTTCATGGCGTTGCTTCGCGTTACCTGCCGAATTACCTGGGCTGGCAATGGGCGCTGGACGGGGCGCGCGTCGCCACGCCAGAGCGATTTCTGCGCTGTGCGATCGGCGTCTTCAACACATAACGGGCACAGCGCCAAAAAAAACGCCGCGATAACGCGGCGTTTTCCTCGGAGAAGCGGTGCTCACTTACCCATTCACTTGCCCCAGCTGTCTTTCAGCGTGGTGACGCGGTTGAACACCGGCTTGCCCGGCTGGGAGTCCACGCGGTCGGCGACGAAGTAGCCGTGGCGTTCGAACTGGAAGCGCTGGTCGGCCACCGCATCCTTCATACCCGGCTCCAGGTAGGCGGTGATGGTCTCGAGGGCGTTCGGATTGAGCGCGGCCTTGAAATCCTTGCCGCCCGCATCCGGCTGCGGTTCGAGGAACAGGCGGTCGTACAGGCGCACTTCGGCCTCGAGGGCGCCGGCGGCGCTGACCCAGGTGATGTTGCCCTTGACCTTGTAGTTGTCTGCGCCCGGCGTGCCGGACTTCGAATCCTCGAAGTACTTCACGTGCACGGCCGTTACGTTGCCGTCGGCATCCTTGTCGTAGCCGGTGCATTCCACCACGTAGCCGTACTTCAGGCGCACGCGCGCGCCCGGCTGGTCGCCCACCGGGGGCGTGAAGCGGAAATAGCCCTTGGTCGGCACTTCCATGAAGTCCTCGCGCTCGATCCACAGCTCGCGCGTGAACGGGAATCGACGGACGCCCCATTCCGGATGGTGCGGATGGACCGGCGAGCTGCATTCGTGGGCTTCGCCCTCGGGGAAGTTGTCGACGATGAGCTTCAGCGGACGCAGCACGGCGATCGCGCGCGGGGCCTTGGGGTCGAGGTCGTCGCGCAGGGCGCCTTCCAGGGTGCCCATGTCGATCCAGCCGTCGGCCTTCGAGACGCCGATGCGCTCGCAGAACAGCTGGATCGATTCCGGCGTGTAGCCGCGGCGGCGCAGGCCGACGATGGTCGGCATGCGCGGGTCGTCCCAGCCGGTCACGATGCCGTCGTCCACCAGCGAGCGCAGCTTGCGCTTGGAGGTGACGACATAGGTCAGGTTCAGGCGCGCGAACTCGTACTGGCGCGGCACCGGCTTGCGGAAGAAACCGCCCTCGGCCAGGGTGTCGACCAGCCAGTCGTAGAACGGGCGGTGATCGGTGAACTCCAGGGTGCACAGCGAATGGGTGATGTTTTCCAGCGCGTCCGAGATCGGGTGCGTGTAGTCGTACATCGGGTAGATGCACCATGTGTCGCCGGTGCGGTGGTGGTGCGCATGGCGGATGCGGTACAGGGCCGGGTCGCGGTTGGTCATGATCGGCGACGCCATCGCGTCCTCGCTCATCTTGGCGCGCAGGATGTGCTCGCCGTCCTTGTACTTGCCGGCCTTCATGTCGCGGAAGAGTTGCAGCGATTCCTCCGCCGGGCGGTCGCGGAAGGGCGAGTTGGTGCCCGGCGTACCGAAGTTGCCGCGGTTCTTCGCCATCTCCTCGGCGCTCTGGCTGTCGACATAGGCCTTGCCGGTCTTGATCAGGTACTCGGCCATCTCGTACAGCTGGTCGAAATAGTCGGAGGCGAAGTACAGGTGCTCCTTGCCCGCCTGTTCCCAGGAGAAGCCGAGCCACTTGACGCTGTCCATGATGGTGTCGACGTATTCCTGCTCTTCCTTCTCGGGATTGGTGTCGTCGAAGCGCAGGTGGCACAGGCCGGCGTAGTCGCGCGCCAGGCCGAAGTTCAGGCAGATCGACTTGGCATGGCCCACGTGCAGGTAGCCGTTCGGCTCCGGCGGGAAGCGCGTGATCACCGGCGGCAGGCCGTCACGCTTGTGGGTGCCGGCCGCCAGGTCGTTTTCGACGATGGCGCGCACAAAGTTCGACGACGGCGGGTTGGCCGCCGGGGTATTCTTGTCGTTACTCATGAAGAATGGATGTTGGAAAGCTAAGTTGGGGGCATTTTACCGTACACGGGGCCGCAGAGGTCCCCTATGTGGTGGAGCGCACCGTCAGGGTGCTTCCCCAGGGTCATACTTGGAGCCAGCTCAACCCCTTGCAAGGTCGAACCATGAAAACCCTCGCCACCCATCCGGACCTGGTGCGCGCCTGGCTGCTGGCGCTCGCCGGCTTGCCCATGCCCGCGCTGCCGGCCGCCCATCCCGCGGATCCCGCGCCGCCCGGCCCTCCGCTGCCGCCGGCGCCGGCCTACCGGCACTAAGGCGCACCTGTTAACAGTCTGGCAAGCCTGACAGCTTATCCTTTTATATAGGATAATCTCCCCTTTGCCGATTGCCGGAGAGCCCAAGTGGAAAATTTATACGCGATCCTCGGCGTCGCGCCGAACGCCAGCGACGACGAGATCAAGAAGGTCTACCGTTCGCTCGCCATGCGCTACCACCCGGACCGCAACCAGGCGCCGGGCGCGGAGGCGCGCTTCAAGGCCGTGACGAAGGCGTACGAGATCCTGTCCGACCCCGCCAAGCGCGAGGAATACAACCAGAGCGTCAACCACCGCATCGTGCTCGATGCCGAAGCCGAGGCCTTCGAGCTGTGGCGTTCGCTGTTCGCCCTCAATGGCGTGAGCCTCCAGGCTTGACCCCGCCCGGGCCGCGCCTTGCGGCCACCCACCGAATCAACAGGATAGAACAATGAAACACGTACATCCCGAATTCTCGTTCCAGTCGCGCGAGCTGGAAGGCCAGATCGAGGGCACCCTGGGCGACCCGCCCAACCGCAAGAACTACGACATGATGGTCGGCGCCCTGGTGTCCGAGTACGCCAGCGGCGCGGGCCTCGACGACGTCAACATGATGGCCTTCGCCCTGGTCGACCGTATCCGCTTCACCGACCCGAAAGGCCTGATGCGCGAAGCCGCCGACTACGAAGGCGGCGACCCGGCGCGCGTGTTCGGGATGGCCGAGTGCGACGGCGACGGCGGCGCGGCCATGTACGAGGCGATGACCGCCAACTACCCTGACCTGGCGCGCCAGGCCATCATCACCGCCTTCCTGTACAAGAACCAGGGCCGCTGGGACGATGTCGACCAGTCGCTCGACCAGCTGGCCGAGGGCGAGGACGACGACCACGACGAGGACATGGACAGCAGCGCCGCATCCGACGACTTCACCCAGCTGTTCGACTCGGAAGGAGGGGAGCGCGAATGAGCGACGAAGGCAATAAAGGCAGCAATCTCCCCGCCCTCGCCAAGCAGGTCGGCGACCTGGTGCTGGCCGGCTCGCTCGAGCACGCCGAGGAAGTGTTCTCGAAGGCGGCCGACGAGCACGGCGACTACGCCGTGGCCCAGGTGCTGCAAGACCTGCCGCCGCAGGTCACCGCCCTGCACCTGTCCGGCTTCGACGGCGCCAAGACCTCGCTGGCGACCATGCTGGTGCCGCCCAAGGCCTGGGCCGACAGCCTGGCCTACATCGCCGCCACCTGGCCGGACAACATGATCGAGGACGACCCCGAGCGCATCGCCGAGAACCTGTTCAACCACGTGCACGGCGTGGTCTACGCCCAGGACGACGAGGAGCGCCGCAACGAACTGCTGGCCGAGGCGTCCGCCACCGACCACGGCGCCACCGTGTTCGCGATCCTGTGGTCGCTGGCCCCCAAGGACATCCTGGAAGTGGCCGGCGAGATCATCTCCAAGGGCCGCTACGTGACCGCCCAGACCAGCGGCGACAGCGACATCGTGCCGCTGGCGGTCGACCTGGCCAAGGCCAGCGAGGACGGCTGGGAGCGTTCGCTGCTCGAGCTGTTCCCGGAATTCCGCCACAGCGCCGAGATGGCCGACATCGAGCTGCCGGACGACCCGGACGAGGAATCGGAATTCATGCAGCGCTCGACCCGCGAGCTGCTGTACCGCCTGCGCAAGCAGGTGCCCTCGGTGCGCAGTATGCCGCGCCGCAGCAGCCGCCGCAGCCTGGGCACGGACATCTTCTCGTGAGCCAGGGAGTCATGCTGCCCGCCATCGTCATCGAGAAACCGCCGCGCCTGGTGCGCGCGGTCAAGCTGCTCTCCACCGAGGCCACGCTTGAGGAGGCGGCGATCCTGGCGGACGAACTGTCCGGGATCACCGCCATGGTGGCCGAGAAGTTCACCAACGACCGCACCGCCGAAGGCATCCAGCGCGCGCTGCTGCTGACCGTGGGCGGCGTCTCGCTCGGCCTCGAGCACCTGGCCGAAGGCGAGGACGACCTGGCCGCGCTCGACCTCCTGATCGAGGAGGGCGCCGAGCACGTGTTCCAGGCGGGCTTCCGCCTGATCCGCGAGCTGGCCGCGCTGCCCGAGGACAGCCTGATCGGCGAGTACGACACCGACCCGGTGTATGCGCAGCGCCGCCTCAAGGAGCTGTTCGTGGACATCTGCACCGCCGACCCGTCCGAAAGCTGGTCGGGCTACGAGCGCTACCTGGGCCAGGTCCAGCAGAGGAAGAGCGTACAAGCGATCGTGCGGGCCGCGCAGTGGCTGCGCCGCCATCACTACGAAGGCCCGATCAACGATCCGGACCTGAACGCCGAGGGCGTGATCGCGCTGGCGATCATCTTCGCGGTCGAAGGCGGCGCGCGCATCACGGCGCGCGCCGGTCAGAAGGAGTTCGAACGCTTCGTCAAATCGGTGCGCAAGAACCAGCCCGACTTCGAGACCGGCTGGGCCGAGCTGATGGCGCGCGTTCCCGACGCCCACAAGGCCGTCATCGCCGAGCGCATCGACACCTACCGCAGCCAGTGCACGGTGCTGCAGAGCATCTCTACCCGCGCCAGCATGAAGCAGCTGTTCGCCGAGCTGGAAAACTACGCCGGCTCCGAGCTCGAGGCGGACTACCCGTGAACGCGCCGCGCGGTCGGATCGCGTCCGGGAGCATCGAGTTCCGGCGCATCAACCGCGCGATGGCCTTCGGGGGCTTCTCCATCTTCGCTCTCCTGTACTGCGTCCAGCCGCTGATGCCGCTGCTGGCGCAGGACTTCCGCCTCACTCCCGCGCAGAGCAGCCTGGCGCTGTCGGTGTCCACGGCCACCCTGGCGGTGGCGCTGCTGGCCTCGAGCAGCGTGGCCGACCGCTTCGGGCGCAAGACCGTCATGGTGGCGTCGATGTACTTCGGCGCGGTACTGACCCTGCTGTGCGCCTTCACGACCGACTATGCCCAGCTGGTGGCGGCGCGGGCGCTGCTCGGCCTGATGCTGGGCGGCTTGCCGGCGGTGGCCATGGCCTACCTGAGCGACGAGATCGAACCGACCTCGCTCGGCCTGGCGATGGGCATGTACATCAGCGGCAGCGCCTTCGGAGGCATGAGCGGGCGGGTGCTCTCGGCCCTGGTCAGCGACTTCGTCTCCTGGCGCATCGCCGTCGGCCTGCTGGGCGCCGCGGGCCTGTATGCGGCCTGGGAATTCTCGCGCAGCCTGCCGCCTTCGCGCCATGCGGACACGCGTCCGCCCCGCGGCCCCGGTTTCATCGACGGCCTGCGCGTGCACCTGCGCGATCCCGGCCTGCCCTGGCTGTTCGCGCTGCCTTTCCTGCTGATGGGTTCCTTCGTCAGCCTGTACAACTACATCGGCTACCGGCTGCTGGCGCCACCCTTCGGGCTGCGCCAGAGCGCGGTGGGCGCGCTCTCGCTGCTCTACCTGCTGGGGATCTTCAGCTCCATGTGGGCGGGCAAGCTGGGCGACAAGCTGGGGAGGCGCAACGTGCTGTGGCTCCTGATGGGCGTGATGATCGCCGGGCTGCTCGTCACCCTGCACGATTCCGTGATCGCCGTCGTGCTGGGCGTGGGCCTGGCCACCTTCGGCTTCTTCGCCGCGCATTCGGTGGCCAGCAGCTGGGTCGGCAGGCGCGCCAGGCCGCCGCAGGCCCTGGCCTCGGGCATCTACCTGTTCTTCTACTACCTGGGATCGAGCGTGGTCGGCTGGGCCACCGGCTATGTGTGGGAGCACTGGGCCTGGAGCGGCGTCGTGGCGATGCTGGGTGCGGTCCTGGTGCTGGGGCTGGGGATCGCGCTGCGCCTGCGCTCGCTGGCTCCCGTGCCGGTGGCGCCGGGCTGACGCCCGGTATGCCTTTTTCGCCGCCGGCGCAGGCCAAAACGCACAAGACCGCGGCCCCGCATCGCGCTAGTCTGGACGCCTTCCAGCTTGCGAGGGCGAACGCACCGAGATGCACACCATATCGATCATCGATTCCCATACCGGCGGCGAACCGACCCGCCTCATCGTCGGCGGCGGTCCCGACCTGGGCGGCGGCCCCCTGTCCGGGCGGCTGGCGCGCATGCGCGAGCAGTACGACCATCTCCGCACCGGCACGGTCTGCGAGCCGCGCGGCTCCGACGTCATGGTGGGGGCGCTGCTGTGCGAGCCGCATGCGCCGGACTGCGCGGCGGGCGTCATCTTCTTCAACAACGTGGGCTATCTCGGCATGTGCGGCCACGGGACGATCGGCCTGGTCGCCTCGCTGGCCCACCTGGGCCGGATCGGCCCCGGGCGGCACCGCATCGACACGCCGGTCGGCGTGGTGACGGCGGAGCTGCATGCCGATGGTTCCGTCAGCGTCGGCAACGTGCCGTCCTACCGCACCCACAGGCAGGCGAGCGTCGCCGTCGACGGCCATGGCATGGTGAAGGGCGATGTCGCCTGGGGCGGCAACTGGTTCTTCCTGGTGGAGGACCATCCTTTCGAGATCGCCCCGGCGAACATCCCGGCGCTGAGCCGCTTCGCGGAAGCGCTCATGGACGCCTTGCGCGCGCAGGGCATCACCGGCGCAGGCGGCGCGCCCATCGACCACGTCGAGCTGTTCGGGCCATCCGGCGCGGCCGACAGCAGGAACTTCGTGCTCTGTCCGGGCAAGGCCTACGACCGCTCGCCCTGCGGCACCGGCACCAGCGCCAAGCTGGCCTGCCTGGCGGCGGACGGCAAGCTGGAAGAGGGCGCGACCTGGCGCCAGGAAAGCGTGATCGGCAGCGTGTTCGAGGGCAGCTACCGGCACGAAGGCGAGGACGGCAAGATCATGCCGTCCATCCGCGGCAGCGCATGGATCAGCGCCGAGGCGAGCCTGTTGTTCCAGGACGGCGACCCCTTCGCCTGGGGCATTCCGGCCGGACGCTAAGGGCGGTCTGTTGGCGTAGCCGGCAGGGTGGACGGCTTTGCCGTCCACGCGGTGATGGTTTGCGTCGAAATCATCCCGCTCGAAAACGGAGCATCCACCTGTCGCCGCGTGGACGTTTGTAGTTCAGGCCACTGGCCTGATCTACCCCGTCCACCCTACGAATAAGCCAACTGCGGCGCGGCAGTCCGATAGCTCCTAGCCGCCGCGCACGTGCATGGCGTACTGCGTCGGGCTCATGCCCGCGTAGGCCTTGAACTGGCGGCTGAAGGCGCTGTGGTCGGTATAGCCGCATTCGTAGGCGATGTCCGCGATCCTGGCGCCGGGATCGCGTTCGATCAGCGTCCTGGCGGCGCTCAGCCGGCATTGCAGCAGCAGCTGCCGGGGCGAATGCTGGAACACCTTCTGGAACAGCCGCTCGACGCGCGACAGGGACAGCCCCGCTTCCTGCGCCAGCGCCGCCAGCGAGAGGTTTTCCTGGTAGCGTTCGCTGATGGTCTGCGCGATATGGGCGATCTGGCGATAGGCCGGATGCAGCTCGTCCAGCAGTCCCAGGTCTTGCGAGGTGCCGATCAGGCCCGTGACCCGTCCGTCCTTGCCGAACAGCGGCAGCTTCTTGGTGATGCACCAGCCGCGGCTGCGCCCCGGATAGATATGCAGTTCCAGGTGCTTGTCGATGGCGGCGCCGCCGTCGACCACCTTGCGGTCCTGGGCCAGGTAGGTTTCGGCCAGCGCGCGCGGGAACAGCTCGAGCGCCGTCTTGCCGATGACCTCGCGCTTGTGGCGTACGCCGCAGCGCCGCACCATGGTGCGGTTGATGCTGAGGTAGCGGCCCTCGCGGTCCTTGACGAAATAGGCGATGTCGTCCAGGGCGTCGAACAGCGATTCGACGGCCTCCATGCCGATTTCGTCAAAGCGCTTGCATGCCATCAGGTCCATGTCGCTTGCCTCCGTGCCAGCAATATAGGCCCGTCGCGGCGCGCTGGCAAGTGCTTGCGCACTGTGCCGATTTCGGCGCCCTTGCGGCCCGCCGCATGCAAGACCGCCGCGCCGCGAGGCTCTAGCATGGAGGTTTTCAACGTTCAAGACGAAGGAGAGGTAGCGCTATGTGGAGAGGTGTTCTTCCCGCCGTGACGACCAAGTTCAAGGACGACGGCTCCCTGGACCATGAGGAAATGCAGCGCTGCTTCGGCATGCAGATGGAGGCCGGCGTGGACGGCCTGATCGCCTGCGGTTCGCTGGGCGAAGGGCCCATGCTGTCGCACGAGGAACGCATCGCCGTGCTCAAGCTGTGCAAGCAGGCCAGCGGCGGCAAGCCGGTCCTGCTCACCGTGGCCGAGGCGGCGACGCGCGACGCCTGCGCCCTGGCGAAGAAAGCGGCGCAGGCCGGCGCCGATGGCCTGATGGTGGTGCCGAGCACGATCTACCACACCGATCCGCGCGAGACGGTGGCCACCCTGAAGGCCATCGCCGACGCCGGCGACCTGCCCATCATGATCTACTCGAACCGCCTGGCCTACCGCGTCGACGTGACGGTGGACATCATGGAAGAACTGGCCGGCGACACCCGCTTCGTGGCGGTCAAGGAATCCTCGGACGACATCCGCCGCAGCACCGACATCATCAACCGCTTCGGCGACCGCTTCGACCTGCTGACCGGGGTCGACAACCTGGCCTTCGAAGCGCTCAGCGTCGGCGCGGTGGGCTGGGTGGCGGGCCTGTGCCTGGCCTTCCCCCATGAAACCGTGGCGATCTACCGCTTGATGCAGGCCGGGCGCCACGCCGAAGCCCTGCAGGTCTATCGCTGGTTCCGCCCCTTGCTCGACCTCGACGTCTCGACTTACCTGGTCCAGAACATCAAGCTGGCCGAAGCGCTCGCCATCGGGTCGAACGAGCGGGTGCGCGCACCGCGCCTGCCGCTGGCCGGCGAGCGCCGCCTCCAGGCGGAACGAAGGATCCGCTCGGCCATCGCCAGCCGTCCCACGCTTCCCGCCCTGGCGTGAACAGCTTCGATGTCATCGTCATCGGCGCCGGCATCATCGGCGCCGCCTGCGCCGTGGAACTGCAGGCCCTGGGGCGCAAGGTCCTGCTGGTCGACGCCCTGCATCCCGGCGCGGGCGTGACCGCGGCCGGGATGGGCCACCTGGTCGCGCTCGACGAAACGGACGATGAGCTCGACCTCTGCATGCTGTCCCTGGCGCGCTGGGACGCCTACCTGTCGAGGAAGGGCGGGCTGGCCGAGCACGCGCAATGCGGCACGCTCTGGGTCGCCGAAGACGAGGCGCAGATGGCCCAGGCGGCAAGGCGCGTCCACAGGCTGGCGCAACGCGGCTGGAGCGCGTCCTTGCTGTCCGGCGCGGAGCTGGCCAGGATCGAGCCGTCCTTGCGCAAGGGACTGGCGGGCGGCCTCAGGGTCGAGCGCGACAGCGCCGTCTATCCGCCCGCGGTGGCGCGCGAGCTTGCCGCGCGGCTGGTGGCGCAGGGCGGCGCCACCCGGTTCGGGACGCAGGTCCTGCGCATCGGCGCGCACGACATGCAGCTCGCCAGCGGCGAGCGCCTGACGGCGGCCGATATCGTCGTCGCCGCCGGAACGGGCGTGACGAGCCTGCTGCCCGACATCCCTGTGTTCCCGCGCAAGGGCCACCTCGCCATCACCGACCGCTATCCCGGCCGCCTTGCCCACCAGGTGGTGAGCATGGGCTATGGGCAGACCGAGGCGGGAAGCGATGCGTTGGCCGTCGCCGCCAATGTGCAGCCGCGCGCGACCGGGCAATGGCTCATCGGGTCGTGCCGCCAGGACGGCGTCGCGCATGCGGAAGTCGATCCGCGGGTGCTCGCGCAGCTGCTGCGCTCGGCCATCGCCTTGCTGCCCTGTCTTGCCGGAATGACGATCATCAGGAGCTGGACCGGCATGCGGCCCGCCACGCGCGACGGCAGGCCGATCATCGGCCGCCATCCCGTGCTCGGCCATGTCTGGCTCGCGGCGGGCCATGAAGGACTCGGTGTCACGACGGCCTTCGGCACCGCGCAATTGCTGGCCGACCTGATGCTCGGCAGGCCTGCGTCCATCGACCCCACCCCGTATTCGCCATCGCGTTTCATCCATGCCCCTGCCCATGCTCAAGCTTGACCTTGCTTGCACCGTCACCGTCGATCAGGTGCGGATCGCCGTTCCCGGCGGCGCGACGGTGGCGGCGGCCATCGCCGCCGCCGGCACACTATGCACCCGCCGCTCCGTCACCGGCCAGCCGCGCTTCGCCTTGTGCGGCATCGGCCACTGCCAGGAATGCCGCGTGACGATCGACGGCAAGCCGCACCAGCTGGCTTGCCGCACCCGCTGCAGGGACGGCATGGAGATCGCGACCGGAGGCGAGGCATGAGCGCCGCCGACCTGCATATCGTCGGCGCCGGCCCGGCGGGGCTGTCGGCGGCGCATTCCGCGATCGTGGCCGGGGCCAGGGTCTGCCTGATCGACAACGACCATGCGGCGGGCGGCCAGGTCTGGCGGGGAGGGCCGGCCGCCTGGACCGACCCACGCGCCCGGGACATCTGGAAGACCTTGCAGGCGCATCCGAACTTCACCCATCTGCGCGGCGCCCAGGTGATCGGCAGCGCCGGCGCCGATTCCCTGCTGCTGGAAGCCGGCGGCCAGGCGCTGCGCCTCGATGTCGCGCGCCTGCTGGTCTGCTCGGGCGCCCGCGAGCTCTTCCTGCCGTTTCCCGGCTGGACCCTGCCCGGCGTGACCGGCGCCGGCGGACTGCAGGCACTGATCAAGGGCGGGATGCCGGTGGCGGACAAACGCATCGTGGTGGCCGGCTCGGGCCCCTTGCTGCTGGCGACAGCCGCCACCGCCATCGAGGCCGGGGCAAAGGTCGTGGCGATCGTCGAGCACCAGGGACTGGCGCGCTTGTCGCGCTTCGGCCTGGGACTGCTGTTCCGGCACCAGGACAAAATCCGGCAAGCCCTGGCGCTGTTCGCGCGCCTGCGGAAGATCCCGTACTTCACCGGCGGACGCATCGTCGAGGCCAGGGGCCTGGATGCGGTGCGTAGCCTGGTCGTCACGACCGGGCGCGCTCGGCAGGAGTTCGCCTGCGATCTCGTCGCGGCGGGTTTTGGCCTGGTTCCCGACATCGACCTGGCTTGTGCGATGGGTTGCGAGACCGCCGGCGGTGCCATTGCGGTGGATGCACTGCAAAAGACCAGCCGCCCCGGCATCTGGGCCGCCGGCGAATGCACCGGCATCGGCGGCGTGGACAAGGCAATCGCCGAAGGGCGCATCGCCGCGCTGGATGCATTGGAGACGAGTCCATCGGCGCAGGACAGGGCGGCGCTCGGGCGCAGCCATGACTTCGCGGCCCTGCTGGCGCGCAGCTTCGTACCAGGCGATTCGTTGAAGGCGATGTGCCGGCCGGAGACCATCGTCTGCCGCTGCGAGGACGTCGCCGCCGCCAGCCTGGCGCCGCACCGCGGCTGGCGCGAAGCGAAACTGGCGACACGGGTGGGCATGGGGCCCTGCCAGGGCAAGACCTGCGGCCCGGCTTGCCAGTTCCTGTTCGGCTGGGCGCCGCCCGCACCGCGCATGCCGATCGTGCCCGCCGGTGCACGGGCGCTGTCGCAGATAGAATGAATGAACGCATCACACAGGAGGACACATGCGCATTGGCGGTAGGACGAAGCAAGCGGCGCTGGACGCGCTGGAGAACATGACCGGGCACGCGGCGCCCATCAGCGTGGACGAGCACCTGTCGCGGATCCGGCGCGCGCAGGCATGGATGGGGGCGAATGGCGTCGCCGCGCTCTACCTGAATGCGGGCAGCAACCTGACGTATTTTTCGGGCACCCGGTGGAGCCCCAGCGAGCGCATGGTCGGCGCCATCCTGCCGGCGGTGGGAGAGCTGGTGTATATCGCGCCCGCCTTCGAGGAAGGCACGATCCGGAAATTCATGCGGGTCCAGGGCGAGATCGCCTGCTGGGACGAACACGAGAACCCGGCCGCGCTCCTGCGCCGGGTGCTGGAACAGCGCGCAATCGCGCCCAATTCCCTGTCGGCACCGAAGCTCCTGGTCGACGAGAGCACGCCCTTGCTGATGGCCGACGCGATCCGCGCCGCCATGTCGGGCTATGTGCTGGAGAACGCCTACGCGCTGACGTCGTTCTGTCGCATGCGCAAATCCGAGGCGGAAATCGCGCTGATCCAGTGTGCGATGGACATGACGATGGCGGTGCACCGCGCCGCGGCGTCCATCCTTCACGAAGGCATCACCACGGCGGAGGTGGAGGAGTTCATCCAGCTCGCCCACCGCAAGGTCGGGGCAAGCGGTTCGTATTTCTGCATCGTGCTGTTCGGCGAAGCGACCTCGTATCCCCATGGCGTCAACGACGTCCAGACGCTCGTGCGCGGCGATACCGTCCTGATCGACACGGGCTGCAAGGTCCACAACTATATGTCGGACATCACCCGCAGCTATGTGTTCGGCGAAGCGTCCGAGCGGCAGCGCTTCGTGTGGAAGGCCGAAAAGGAGGCGCAGCAGGCGGCCTTCGAGGCGGCCCGGCCGGGTGTGCCCTGCGAGGAGGTCGACAAGGCGGCCAGGCGTTCGCTCGAAGCGAACGGCTTCGGGCCCGGCTACAAGCTGCCGGGCCTGCCGCACCGCACCGGCCACGGCATCGGCCTCGACATCCACGAAGGGCCCTATCTGGTGGGCGGCGAGACCCGGCTGCTGGAACCCGGCATGTGCTTCTCGAACGAACCGATGATCTGCGTGCCCGGCGAATTCGGCATCCGCCTGGAAGACCATTTTTACATGACGGCCGGCGGACCACGGTGGTTCACCCAGCCGGCCCACAGCCTGGACAATCCCTTCGGCCCGGCCTGAAAGAAAACCGCGCCGCCGGGCTTCCCAAACCCGCATTATTGGACTACCGTTGCGAGATCGATGGCGGCACGACCGCCGCCACCGGGAGCTCGACAATTCCATGCTGCAGGGTGTCATGATGGATGCGTTCAACACGGAGGTTGGCGGAGCCGGTTTCCTGCGCGGCATGGTCGGGCAGTCTCCGCGTTTCCTGGATGTCCTCAAGCTCATTCCGCGCATCGCGCACTATGACGCGCCGGTCCTGATCGAGGGAGAGACGGGGACGGGCAAGGAACTTGCCGCCCGCGGCATCCACGCGGGCAGCCGGCGGCACACCAAGCCATTCGTTGCGATCAATTGCGGTGCGATCCCCGAGAGCCTGATCGAAAACGAATTGTTCGGCCACGCGCGCGGCGCCTACACGGATGCCGGCGCCAGTGCGCCCGGATTGCTGCGGCTGGCCCACCAGGGTTCCTTGTTCCTCGATGAGATCGATGCGCTGCCGCCGCGTGGCCAGGTGGCGCTGCTGCGCTTCCTGCAGGATGGCTACTACCGTCCACTCGGCGCCCGGCATGCGGAGTCGGCCGATGTCCGCATCATCGTCGCTTCCAACCGCAGGCTCAAGACGCTGGTGGGAGAGCACGGCTTCCGGGCCGACCTGCTGTTTCGCCTGCATGTGCTGGCCCTCGACATGCCGGCCTTGCGCGACCGCCCCGGCGATCCGTGGTTGCTCGCGCATCACTTCCTGGACGAATTTACTCAGCGTTATGGAAACACCGCCGGCATCGCCCGGCGCTCGATCGATGCGCGTGCGCATGCCTGGCTCGATGCGTATGCGTGGCCGGGCAATGTGCGCGAACTGGAGAACCTGGTCCACCGCGTCTTCCTGCTGGCGGAGGGGCCGGAACTCCTCCTGCCGGCGCCGGAGGGGCCGGTGTCCGGCCACCCGGACCCCGTGCTGCTGCCGGATGGCGCCGCCCGGCAATCCTATACGGCGGCCCGCGCGCAGGCCCTGGACGCGTTTCACCGGCGCTACCTGATCGATCTGCTCCGGCATGCGCAAGGCAACGTGACGCACGCGGCCCGTCTCGCCGGCAAGGAAAGGCGGGCCCTCGGCAAGCTCCTGCAGAAGTACCACATCGATCCCGCGCGCTTTCGCACCCAAGACCGGTGAGTCGTCCCCCATGTGGGTCCGGAACGACCCGGTGGAAGGGCAGGGCCGGGTGGGTATCGACCCGGCCGGCGGCGCTTGCGCCCGGGGGCAGGCTGCTTCTCGTGCATTTCCCTTTTTGTCCATCACTGGCATGTGGGTTGCTTGATCCATGCAGACACGGGAAGGTTTGTCATCCCGACGACCCGACTGTCAGCGAAAGGAGCGCGCCATGCCATCACCATCGGACAAGCGGCCGGACCCCGAGACGAGCGAACATGAGGTGGACGGACATGTGGTCCGCATCGTCAGCGGGCCGGATCATGAGGAATTGTGGATCGACGGCGCGCGCCGCCGCTTCTTCAGTAATTCCGGCGGATATGTTCTGGCCGACAATGCGTATGTGCCGGGGCGCGACAGCCTGCTCGAGGCGGTGCGTGTCTACCTGGGCCAGTCCGAGCGCGAGCGCGGCGGCCAGGCGCGCGAAGCACCACGGGGAGAACAGTGATGCGCTGCCGGAAAAACTTCATCGACCTGACCCCGGTCGAGCGCGAGCGGCTGGCGGACGCCTTCAACGACGTGTTCAGCCGCGGCGTCATCGCCAGCATGGCCGGCGAGCACGATGCCCACTTCAACCACGGCATCCACTGGGGCCCGGCCTTCCTGCCCTGGCACCGCCACTTCCTGCTGCTGCTCGAAGGCGAGCTGCGGCAGTTCGACGACCGGGTCAGCCTGCCGTACTGGGACTGGACGCGCCCGGATTCGCGCGACATCGACGTCGAACCCTGGAAATCCTTCTTCGGCGGGCGCAACAAGAGCGGCGGCCGCTTCGACCACTGGGACTTCGTGCGCCGCAGCGACGCCGCCGGCACCGTCCTGCCCAGCCTTGCCGACGTGCTCGGCGAGCTCGGCGCAGCGGATTACCCGGCCTTCCGGGCGATCGAATGCGGCACTCACTTTCCTGCCCATAACTGGGTGGGCGAGAGCATGTCCGGCGGCCGCTCGCCGGACGATCCGCTGTTTTATCTGCACCACTGTAACGTCGACCGCATCTGGGCCATCTGGCAGCTCAACCACCCGGCGCCTGGCGTCGAACAGTATTCGGGGGCAAGCAGCACCTGCAACGAGGACAGCGACGCCTTCGTGGACCTGAACTCGCCGATGCACGGCGGCGCCACGCCCGCATCGATGCTCAACCACGTCGCGCTCGGCTATGTCTACCATCGCGACGACGCCTTGCTCGCGGCCGCGCAGGCGCAGGGCATGGCGGGTTTCATCGCGGGCGATCCGCTCACCGTCACGCTCGACACGCCGCAGGTGACGTTCAACGACGTGCCCGAGGGCGACACGACCCACCGCGCGGCGCTGTTCAAGATCAGCGGCTGCGGCGGGCTGATGTTCGAGGCGGCGATCACCTCCGGGCCCTTCACCCTGGCCGACCCGAGTCCCTATTCCTTCCCCGGCAGCGCCTTCCCGACCGACGCGTTCAGGATCTGGGTCCAGTTCACCGGCCAGGCGCCGAGTACGCTCGCTAATGGAACGATGCGTGTCGTCGCACACAACAGCTTCGGCGACGAGCTCTGGCGCGACGACGATATCCCGATCGTCGCCAATTCGGTCCGGCGCCCCAGGGCATCCGTCACCATGGTGCTCGACGAATCGGGCAGCATGCTGGCCAATGCCGGCAACAACCGCATGCGCCTGGAGGTGCTCCAGTTCGCGGCCACGACCTTCGTCGACCAGCTCTACGACGACAACGGCGTGGCGATGGTGGCGTTTTCCGATGCCGCCCAGACCGTGCGCGACCTCGAGGTCGCGGGGCCGCTCACGTCCGGCGTGCGCAACGACCTGCGCCTGAAGATCACCCAGCACGGGCCGCCCGACGCCTATCCCCACACCTGCATCGGCGCCGGCATCCAGAAGGCGGCGGACCTGATCGGCGCCTCGCCGATCGCGGACGATTTCGAGATCAACGCCACCATCGTCTTCACCGACGGCATCGAAGACCGTTCTCCCAGGATCGCCGACGTCCAGCACCTGATCACCGACCGGCTCTACGCCGTCGGCGTGGCCGATGCGGCGAATGTGCAGAACGATATCCTGCGCGCCATCGCCGACGGCACGGGCGGCTTCATGCTGGTGACGGGCGCCCTGGCGCAGGACGATGAATTCCTGCTGGAGAAATTCTTCATCCAGATCCTCGCCGGCGTCCTCAACCGGGACATCGTCCGCGATCCCGAAGGCTCGGTGGGCTTCGGCGACATCGCGCGCGTGCCGTTCTGGATCACCCGCTCGGACATCGCCTTCGACGCCGTCGCCCTGACCCGGGCGCCGCCCTACCTGGCGATCGCCCTGCAGGCGCCGGACGGGACCATCATCGGCGTGCCCCAGCTGCCGGCGGGCGCCTACCGGCCGGGCGCGACCTCGCGCAACCTGCGCGTGACCCTGCCGGTCCTGCATGACGGCAAGGAGCACTGGGAGGGCGAATGGCAGCTGCTGCTCGCGCTGATGGGACGCGGCGACTCGGCCAAGCTGGCCAATATCCCTGGCGCCATGTCGGCGGTGGGGCAGGGGCCGCGCCTGCCTTTCCACGCCCTGATCCATGCGCGCTCCAACCTGAACATGCGCGCAACGCTCAGCCAGACCGGGGTGGCGCCGGGATCCACCCTGTTCCTGCGCGCCAGCCTGAGCGAATACGGGCGGCCGCTCGGCACCCACCCGGTCGTCAACGCGACCGTCACGCTGCCGGATCACGCGAGCGTCCTCATGGCGCTCCACGAGACCGATACCGGGGTGTTCGAAGCCTCGGTGCTGGCAACGCAGAACGGGGTCTACCGTTTCCATCTGGTGGCGGAGGGGCATGCCACGCGCGGCGCGAAGTTCAGCCGCGAGCAGCTGCTCTCGGCCGTGATCGGCCGCGCACCCCAGCCCGGCGATCCGCGGCCGGGCGAGGGCGGCGATGGCGGCCCTGGCGGCAACGGTGACGATGGGGTGAAAGACCTGCTTTGCTGCCTGCTGAGCGAACGCGTGCTGACCGGGCAGTTCGCCGAGCTGGCGAAGCGCCTGGGCATCGATCTCGAGCAGCTGAGGCGTTGCGCACGGCATGTCTGCCATCCCCGCGACGAGCCGGACCGGCCGCCGGTCCTCCGGTGAACGGGAGAGCGCCGCGCCTGGCCCGCGCGGCGGTCTTACTTGGGCGGGCCGGGGAACTGGATGTGGGGCCCGGTGGGCGCCTGGCCCGGCGGCACGTAGGCCGGCGCCGGCGTACCGGCCGGCCCCAGGTGGCGCACGAAGCGGTAGATCGCGCGCACGTCTTCCTTGTCCATGTCGCGCAGCGCGAACCAGGGCATGGGAGGGCGCAGTTTCACGGTCTGCGCGGTCTTGACCCAGTCGGCTTCGCTCATCTTGCTCAATGACAGTCGCAGGTTGGAGGGATAAGTCGTGCCCCAAGGGCCGCGCCAGCCGAGCTGGTCGCCGAGCAGCCAGTCTTTTTCCGCGACTTGCCCGGCGGACTGCGCATACCCGGCCGTGTGGCAATCGTTGCAGCCGGCAATCTTGACCAGATAGCGGCCCCGTTCGATGTAGTTGCCTTT
Source organism: Massilia sp. DD77 (assembly GCF_036961685.1). Lineage (NCBI taxonomy): Bacteria > Pseudomonadati > Pseudomonadota > Betaproteobacteria > Burkholderiales > Oxalobacteraceae > Massilia > Massilia sp. DD77. The sequence goes on along the minus strand of NZ_JBAMDH010000040.1, from coordinate 35,492 downwards.
CGCCGCCGCCCCCGGACTGTCCGCGGAGAAGGCCGTCATGGGCGCGCAAACGGCCAGGATGGCAAGGACGTGAACGGCAAGGACCGACCATTTGTTGCTCGTGCTCTCCATTGACTGCCTCCGCATCAGTAAGGATCGACAAGAAAACTGGCTCTACGGTATGGGTATTGCGAGGCCATTCTGCGCCGAATCCTTGGGCGAAAGAAGTGCCGGGGCCGAAAATAGCATAAATACAACAACCAAAAGTCGCTGCCGAGCCTGCGATTTCAGACGGCGTGGGCGTAGGGGACCGCGCCAGGCTCGCTATAATGCATTGTCTTCGGGAGCGTCCTGTCCCGGCCCATCCATCCTGAAACGGCATGCCGTGACGACCACACCCGACGCATTCGATCATGACGCCGCGCTGAAGGCTTGCGCGCGTGGAGACAGACAGGCCTTGCGCCGCCTGTACGACCAGGAAGCACCACGCCTGCTGGGGGTGGCCATGCGCATCGTGCGCGATCGCGCGCGCGCCGAGGACGTGCTGCAGGATGCATTCGTCAGCATCTGGAGCAAGGCGGCAAGCTTCGATGCGGCCCGCGGCTCGGGACGCGGCTGGATGTATACCATCGTGCGGCACCAGGCGCTGGACACGGTGCGTGGCGGTGCGCGCGACATCGCGGTCGGCGAAGAAGCCTTGGAAGCGATCGAGGCCGCCGGCGCCGGCGGCGACAGCGTGTTCGAGGCGTTCGCGCTGCGCGAGGACCTGGGACGCCTGCGCGAGTGCCTGGCGCGGCTCGACACCGCCAAGCGAAACAGCATCCTGTACGCCTATGTGGACGGCTTTTCGCACAGCGAGATCGCCGAGCGCCTCAAGTCGCCGCTGGGGACGGTCAAGGCCTGGATCAAGCGTGGACTGGGCGCGCTGAAGGAGTGCATGGTATGAACCCGGCACGCGATCCCTTTGAGCTGGCCGGCGAATACGTGCTCGGCACCTTGCCGGCCGAGGGCCGCCGCGAGGTGGAGCAGTCCTTGCCGCAGGATGCCGCGCTGCGCGCCGCGGTCGACTTCTGGGAAAGCAGGCTGCTGCCCCTGACCGCGCTGGCCGATCCGGTGACGCCCTCGCCGGGCTTGTGGACCCGGATCGAGCTGGCCCTGCCGCCACCGCCGCCCGCCGCGCGGCCGGCGCGCTGGTGGGAACGCCTGGACGTGTGGCGCGCCCTGGCGGCCGGCGGTTTCGCGGCCGCCGCGGTCATGGCCGCGGTGGTCGGCCTGCGCCTGCAGCAGCCGGAACCGCCGCGCTACATGGTGGTGCTCGCGGCGCCACAGAACGCCACGCCAGGCTGGGTCCTGAAGATGGTCGACGCGGATACGCTGCGCCTCGAACCGCTGGCCGGCACGGCGGTGCCTGACCAGCGCGCACTCCAGCTCTGGACCAAGGCCGACGGCTGGACCGGCCCGGTCTCGCTGGGGCTGGTCCGGCCGGGCCGGGCGGTCGAGGTCGAACTGGGCAAGCTGCCGCCGGTGCAGCCGAACCAGCTGTTCGAGATCACCCTGGAGCCGGCCGCCGGTTCGCCGATCGGCAGGCCGACCGGCCCGATCCTCTACATCGGCCGCGCCGTCAGCCTGCTCTAAGAGCGCGCTCCATGTCCCCTCAGCGCAGCCGGATGGCAAGGTCGCGCAAGCCGACCGCGCCGTTGCCGATGCGCGAAGCGGCCGGCTCCGCGGCGCCATTGACGGGCGTCGCGGCCCCGGTCGCCAGGTCGATCCGGTACAGGATGCTGGGGCCCGCCACGGCGCTGCGCAGCGCGGCCAGCACCAGGCCGTTGGCCCCGCCTGCGATGTCCATGGCGTTATCTCCTGCAATGTCCAGGCCGAGCGGGCCCACGTTGGCCAGCGTGCCGTCGTTCGGCGGATTCTGCAGGGCCAGCACGTCGCCAGCGCTGTCGAGGTCGAACAACTGCGTGGTGGCGGCGCCGGCAATGCTGTTGGTATAGGCGGCCGCGCTCACCGCGGGAGCCGCGCCCGGCGCGCCGGCGCGGTTGAGCGTGCCGTCGGTGGTGGTGGCGCCGGTATCGGCATTGATGCGCAGGCTCTGGCCGGTATCCGAGATCACGCGCAGGCGGTCGGCCACCGGATTGAAATCGACCGCGAAGGCGGCGCCGGCGAGGGCGGTATAGGGCGCAGTGGCGTCGGCGGTGTCGGCAGCCAGGGTGGCTTTCGCCGTCGCCGCGCCGGTGGCCGCATCGATGGTGACGATGCGGGCCGCCGAGGTCAGGCCGTACAGCATGCCGTCCTTGGGACGCACGTCGATGCCGAGCAGGGTCTCGCCGGCGTTCAGGCCGCTGATCGCGACATTGCTGTCGAGCGTACCCGGCGTGGACACCTTGAAGGCCAGCAGGCGGTTGTCGTCCGTCAGGCCCATCACCACCGGCGCCTGGGCGGCGCGCAGGGCGATGCCGCGGATGTCTTCCGTACCGCCGAGCGCCCCCACCAGCGTGGCGGCGCCGCTGCCGGCGGACAGGTTCACGGTGTACAAGTTGCGGGCGCCGCCCACCGTCGCCAGCAGGTAGCCGGTATTCGTGTGCGGGTCGATGTCGAAGCCGGTCGCGCTTCCCGCGTCCACGCCCAGCGCCACCGGTGTTCCCAGGGTCCCGTTGTTGGGCGGATTTTGCAGATACAGCGCGTCGGTGACGGTATCGATGCCGTACAGGGCCGTGGCGCCGGTGCCGGCAAAGGAATTGGTATAGGCCGAGGCGGTGATCGCCGTGCCGGCGGCGCCGCCGTTGATGTTGCCGTCGGTGGTGGTGGCGCCGGTGTCGACGTTGATGCGCAGGCTCTGCCCGGTATTGCCGACAATGCGCAGGCGGTCCGCGACCGGGTTGAAATCGACGCCGAAGTCGGCGCCGGACAAGGACGTAAACGGGGCCGAGGTGTCGGCCGCATCGGCGGCCAGGGTGGACTTGAGGGTGACGGCGCCGCTCGCGGTATCGATCGTGTACAGGCGGCCGCCGGAGCCGACCCCGTAGAGCATCCCGTCCGAGGGGCGGAAGTCGATGCCGACCAGGTTGTCGCCGCCTTGCAGTCCGCTCAGCGCGACATTCGTGCGGACGGTGCCCGGCGATTCCCGGTTGAAGGAAATCAGCCGGTTGCCGGCGGTGAGGGCGAAGATGTCGCCCGCGCTCATGGCGGGAGGTGGGGGCGCCGGAGGGGGCATCTCATGATTGTCGTCGTCTCCGCCGCAGGCCGCGAGGGCCAGGGCGATCGAAGAGGCAAGGGCAAGCTTGGCGAACTGCGGTCTGGTCATGATGTTGCTCCATGGTGGGGTTGGTCAAGGCAGCCTGCCGCCGGCAAGGCGGCAAGCCTGACACTTGCACTACGCATGGAGGCTGGAGATGGATGCAGTTGCCCCGAAAGTTTTTTCAGTCCACCTCGTTTCCACCCATCAATTCTTTTGCTCAAATAGAGGCCAGCCAGGCGGCGATTGCCTTGCCCACGTCCGTGGTATTGCTGCTGCCCCCCATGTCCGGCGTGCGCGGCCCCTCCTGCAGGCAGTGTTCGATGGCGCGCACCATCGCATCATGTGCTGCGGTATAACGGGCGTCGCCCGCGCCCAGGAAATCGAGCATCATCGCGCCGGACCAGATCATGGCGATCGGATTGGCGATGTTGCGGCCGTAGATGTCGGGCGCGGAACCATGCACCGGCTCGAACAGCGAAGGGAATTTGCGTTCAGGGTTGAGGTTGGCGGAAGGGGCGATACCGATGGTGCCGGCGCAGGCCGGGCCGAGGTCGGACAGGATGTCGCCGAACAGGTTCGAGGCCACCACCACGTCGAAACGCTCGGGCGAAAGCACGAAGCGGGCCGCCAGGATGTCGATGTGGTACTTGTCCCAGGCGACGTCCGGATAGGCCTGCGCCATCGCGGCCAGGCGCTCGTCCCAGTAGGGCATGGAGATGGCGATGCCGTTCGACTTGGTCGCCGCGGTCAGGTGCTTCTTGGGGCGGCGCTGGGCCAGGTCGAAGGCATAGCGGAGGATGCGGTCGGTGCCGTGGCGCGTGAAGACCGATTCCTGCAGCACCAGCTCGCGCTCGGTCCCCTCGAACATCTTGCCGCCCACCGAGGAGTACTCGCCCTCGGTGTTCTCGCGCACCACGTAGAAGTCGATGTCGCCCGGCTTCTTGTTGGCCAGCGGGCAGGGCACGCCCGGCATCAGGCGCACCGGACGCAGGTTCACGTACTGGTCGAACTCGCGGCGGAACTTGAGCAGCGACCCCCACAGCGAGATATGGTCGGGCACCGTGTCGGGCCAGCCGACCGCGCCGAAATAAATGGCGTCGAAGCCGCGCAATTGGGCGAACCAGTCGTCCGGCATCATCTTGCCGTGTTTGGCGTAGTAGTCGCAGCTGGCCCATTCGAAGGTCTCGAAGGCGAGCGAAATGTCGAAGCGGCGTGCCGCGGCCTCGAGGGCGCGCAAGCCCTCGGGCATGACTTCCTTGCCGATGCCGTCGCCGGCGATGACTGCGATGCGGTGCGTGTGCATGGTGGGTTCCTGGATGGTGTTGGAGTGGCACCAGCTTAACTCGGGACGAAATGTTTATAATCCACCGCATCGTTAATACCGAAGACACACAGCGTGAATAATCCTGTCGAAAATGAGGACCTGCGTGTCTTCGTCACCGTGGTGCGCAAGGCCGGCTTCGCGGCCGCCGCGCTGGAGCTGGGCATGTCGCCCGCCTATGTCAGCAAGCGCATCGGCATCCTGGAGGCGACGCTCGGGATCAAGCTGTTCCAGCGCACCACGCGGCGCAGCGTCATCACCGAGGATGGCGAGCGCGTGCTGGCGCACGCCCAGACCATCCTCGAGCATCTGGACAGCCTGGTCGATGCCGTGTCCGAACAGCGCCGCGCTCCGCGCGGACGGGTACGCATCTGCAGCAGCTTCGGCTTCGGGCGCAATGTCGTCGCACCGGTGATCGCGCGCCTCGCGGCCGACTATCCCGGCCTGCAGATCCGCTTCGAGGTGTTCGACCGCCTGGTCGACATCGTGGAGGAAGGCTTCGACCTGGATGTGCGCATCGGCGATGCGATTCCCCCGAACCTGATTGCCCGGCGCCTGAAGGAGAACCGCCGCATCCTGTGCGCCTCGCCCGCCTACCTGGCGCGCCGCGGCATGCCGAAGACGCTGGCCGAGCTGGCCGCCCACAACTGCCTGCCGATCAAGGAGCGCGACCACCCCTTCGGCACCTGGCGCCTGCGCGGCAAGCAGGGCGAAGAGACCGTCAAGGTGGCGGGATCGCTGTCGACCAACCATGGCGAGATCGCACTGCGCTGGGCGCGCGAAGGGGCGGGCATCGTGCTGCGCTCGCTGTGGGACGTGCAGCCCTGGCTCGACGACGGCAGCCTGGTGCGGGTGCTGCCGGAGTACGCGCAGGAGGCCAATGTCTGGGCCGTGTATCCGCAGCGCCTGGCCGGGTCTGCCAAGGTGAGGGTGTGCGTGGAGATGCTGGAGCGTTACCTCGCGGAGGCGCAGCGGTGACAAAGGGCGTATTTCGGGCCTGCGCGCGCATGCTAAGGTAGCCCGATCGTCACCCTCACCATCTCGAGATCATGAGCGACATCCCGGAGCATGTGACAAGAATGAACGCGCTGAGCGAAGCGGGCCGCCATGACGAGCTGCTGGCGCTGCTGCGGAAATCATTCGACGAGGTCGAGCAGGCCGTCGCGCCGGAACGGACGGACTTGTTCTTCACCATGTTCAGGTGGTCGATGCTGGCCGAAGAGTTCGCGCCGGCGCGCAAGGCGCTCGAGCAAGCCCGCGAGGGCCAGATCGCACGCTTGCTGGCCGGCGACTTGTATGTCGGGCGCGACAGGGAGACGAGCACGGAGGAGGACTGGTATCTGCGCATCGGGTGCTTCTCGCTCATCGTGCAGATGAACGAGACGCTCGCGGATGCGGGCTCGACGCATCGGCTGTTCGCGCGCTTGGATGCGGAGCAGCCCGGGCTGGCGCGACGCTGCGCCTGGCAGGCGCTGCCGGCCTTGGTCGAGGAAGGCGATTTCATGCTGGCCGACCGTTACCGCGGCGATCCGCTGCAGGGGATGGACGAGGTCAACCGGGGGGTCACGGCATTCCCCCTGTTCCCGCCGCCGCGCACTGCGCCGCGTCTTGCGGGCATGCTGTCGAATCTGGTCAAAGAGGTGGGTATCGGCGTCGCCGTCTTGCGCGGTTTGGGCCGTGAACAAGAGGCCGTCAGCTTGCGCGCGGCATTGCTGGACGGGCTCGATGCCGAGCACCTGCGCGAGTGGGCCGCCCGCGAACTCGAGGAAGAAGGCGCGCTCAGGCGCGAGGTGGTGGCGCGCCAGATGGCGCAGGAAGATCAGGCGCCAGCGTAAGCAAATGCCTCAAGGAACGCACCGGATTTGTCCCGCCACGCCGCTTGAATTAGCACTTGATAAACCCTGAATCCGTCCTAAGCTGGAATGCTCCAGTGGACTTATCCGCTATTCTTTCAGGAGGTCAATCATGTTGCAACCTGCCGAAATTCAACAACGTTTCCGTCACGTCCAGCAGACCATCAACCAGGCTGAAGAGGCCTGCCGTAATGATCAGAACATTCCGGGCGAAATCCGCGAATGCATCGAAAGGCTGGCCAGCGAGTCGAGCCGCGCGCAAAGCGTGATGCAGTCGAGCGACCAGTCCAATATCGTCCAGTGCATCGACGACCTGGAAGCCATCGGCGATGAAGCCAAGCGCGTCTGCCGCAGCGCGCAGCCGTCGCCGCAGGTGCAGTCGATGGTGATGCGGGTGCATGATGAGCTGTCGGATTTCAAGCATCAGCTGCATTGATTGATGCCGGCGCTACGAGTGCGCTGCGAACCAAGTTTCCCAGCACACCACCGGCCCAACCAAAAAACCGCGCCTCGGCGCGGTTTTTACTGACTTCACACGACCCCTTTGCCCCGCAGCGCCGCAATCTCTTCTTCGCTCCTGCCCAGCACTTCGCGCAACACCTCCTCGGTATGCTCGCCCAGCAGCGGCGGCGCCTTGGCGCTGGTAGCAGGCGTGGCCGACATCCGGATGGGACTGCGCACCAGCTTCACCTTGCCCGCCTTCGGGTGCGGCAGCTCGATCGCCACCTCGCGCGCCACCACCTGTTCGTTGGCGAACACCTCGCCGATGTCGTTGATCGGCCCACAAGGCACGCCGCAGGCTTCCAGCAGCGCGATCCATTCGTCGCGCGTCTTTTCCCTGACCATCGCGGCCAGGATCGGCACCAGCTCCTCGCGGTTCTTCACGCGCAGCGGATTGGTGGCGAAGCGCGGGTCGGCGCCCAGTTCCGGCCGGCCTCCGGCTTCCACGAACTTCTGGTATTGGCCGTCGTTGCCGGTAGCGACGATGATGTGGCCGTCGGCGCAGGCGAAGGTCTGGTAGGGCACGATGTTGGCGTGCGCGTTGCCCCAGCGCTTGGGCGGCTTGCCGCTGTTGAGGTAGTTGCTGCCCATGTTGGCCAGCATCGCCACCTGGGTGTCGAGCAGGGCCATGTCGATGTGCTGGCCCTGGCCAGTGCGGTCGCGGTGGGTCAGGGCCGCCAGCACGGCCACGGTGGCGTACATGCCGGTCATCAGGTCGGTCAGGGCCACGCCCGCCTTCTGCGGACCGCCGCCGGGCAGGTCGTCGCGCTCGCCGGTCACCGACATCAGTCCGCCCATGCCCTGGATCAGGAAGTCGTAGCCGGCGCGGTGCGCATAGGGACCGTCCTGGCCGAAACCGGTGATCGAGCAGTAGACCAGGTCGGGCTTGATGTCCTTGAGCGAGGCGTAGTCCAGGCCATAGCGCTTCAGGTGGCCGACCTTGAAGTTTTCCAGCACCACGTCGCAGTGCTTCACGAGCTCGCGCAGCAGGGCCTGGCCGTCCGGGCTGGCGATGTCCACCGTCACCGAGCGCTTGCCGCGGTTGGCCGACAGGTAGTAGGCGGCCTCGCTGGTGTCGCGTCCTTCAGCGTCCCTGGCGTAGGGAGGACCCCAGGCGCGGGTGTCGTCGCCGTTGCCCGGGCGCTCGATCTTGATCACGTCGGCGCCGAGGTCGGCCAGGTTCTGCGAGCACCAGGGCCCGGCAAGCACGCGCGACAGGTCGAGCACGCGGATGTGTCCCAGCGCTGTCGGCAGCGCGGATGAAGTGGTACCGGATTGCGTCATTGCTGTACTTGGTAAAGGTCGTGAAGCGCCGATTATAGCTGGCCGCGTTCCACCGTCCGCACCGTGCGCGTGGCGGGGGACAGGGCGCGTTCGATGATGTCGAGGGCGCGCAGCGGCTGGGCCTCGCCGCACATGAAGATGTCGGCGGCGGCAAAGCCGTGCTCGGGCCAGGTGTGGATCGAGATGTGCGATTCGGCCAGCAGCAGCACGCCGGTGACGCCCATGCCGGGGCCGAAGGTGTGGAAGTGGCTGTGCAGGATGCGCGCGCCGGCCGCCAGCGCGGCTTCGCGCAGCAAGGCGTCGATGGCGGCCGCATCGAGCAGCAGGGCGGGTTCGACGCCGGCCAGGTCGGCCAGCAGGTGGATGCCGGCGGGACGGTGCGGCGTGCTCACTTGTGGCCGCTCCCGCCGTAATAGCCTGAGCCGCCTCGCGAGCCGCCGCTGCGCCAGCGCCCGGAATCGTCGGCCGCGTCGAGCATGTCGACCCAGGAGACGATGGTGACGATGATCGTGACCGCGAGCGCATAGAAGAAATAAAGACGTTTGTTCATGGTGTTTCCCGGTTCTTCTTCTCGTCGAAGGAGATGAACAGTACAAAGATGCCTGCTGCCAGCCACACGACCGTGTCGAAGAAATTAAACAGGAGCGGCACCGCGTTCAGGCCCACCATCCACAGCAGGAAGCGCCAGCGCAGGTCGTTCGCAGACAAGACGGACTTGCCGCGCGCCGGCGCGGGCGGCGCCGGCAGCTTGAACCAGGCGCGCACCTGATCGAAGGCCACCGGCGTGGAGCGCGACCAGCTCAGCTCCTCGTCGTTCATCTCGGCGGCCAGGCTGGTCTGGCCGCGCTCGAACTCGCGCACCCGCACGCGCTCGCCGGCCGCCACCTTCCAGTTGAAGGCGCCGGCCGCCCAGCTGACGCGCGCCGGGTAGTCGAGCGTGCGTTCGTAGGCGATGTTGTGCAGCGCTACCTTCGGCACCGCCGGCGTGCCCGGTTCGGGCCACTCGTCCAGCACTTCCGAGCGCCACCATCCTGCGCCCGTCTCGACCAGCCAGAAGAACTGGCCGCGCGGGGTGTACAGCAGGTATTCGGTCCACTCCTCGCCGTCGTCGTCGAGGCGCTTCATGGCGCCGATCAGGTGGTAGTCCTGCTGCCCGATCCTGGCGACCGTGCCGAGCGTCAGCGTCAACGGCACCCGTGCGGTGCGCTCGCCGGCGGCCAGCACCTCGGCCTGGGGCGTGGCCGCATCGATGCGCGCGGCGCAGGCGGGGCAGACCAGATTGGCGGCCATGCCGGGCAGGTAGCCGATCGGGCTGCCGCAGGACGGGCATTGCAAGGCCTGCACCTTGCCGCGGTAGCGGCCCGCGCTGGCCTTGATCGCCTCGTCGTCGCGCAGCAGCTGGCACTGCATGGTTCCGAGCGTGGTGGCGAAGCCGGTGTACAGCACCGGCGTGTCGCCGTCCGAATAATCGAGGGTGGCGAAGGCGGCGCCGCGGCGCAGGTCGGCCACGCGCGCCTGCCAGCCGTCGCCGACCCGGAAGGGCAGCTCGCCCTGGCCGCCGACGCAGGTGGCGACGCGCCGGTCCGAGACCGTGAACAGCCCCCCTCCCGCTCCACTTTCCAGGTCGTACTGGGCGCCCACCCGGACCCGGTCGAAGTCCGGCCAGCTGGCGGGCAGGGGCCGGGCGGTAGTGACGGTGTACTGGCCGGACGCGTCGCCCAGCCAGCCGGCCCCGCCGTCCTCGTACATCAGGTACCACTCGTTCCACATGCCGGCCGCGTAGCGCAGCTGGATGCGGCCGATCACGGTGAAAGCGCGCCCGCCCACCTTGCCCGAGGTGCCGATCTGGATCGGCGAATAATCCTCCAGCACTTCGGACAGCTTGCCCAGGTCCCGCACCGCGCCGGCGTCCTTGTGCACCGTGGTGCGGCAGAACTCGCACACCGCCATCACGGAGGCATGCGAACGGAAGGCGACGGGGGCGCCGCAGGAAGGGCAGGAAACGCTCAGCATCGAGGCGGGTCTGTGTTATCCGATCAGCTTCTTGAGGAGCTCGGCCTTGGTGCTGTCGTAGTCGGCCTGCGAGATCAGGCCCTTGTCGAGCAGTCCCTTGAGCTTGCCCAGGCGATCCTCGATCGAGTCGCTCGCTGCCGGCACCTCAGCTGCGACTGCATGCGGCTGGGGCGGGGCGAAGGCGCCGCTCATGCCCTGGGCCATGGCCTGGCCGATGGCGATACCCGCGCCCGCGCCGGCGCCGATGCCGGCGATGCCGCCTTCGTTCTGCGCGGCGAGCGGAATGCTGCTGGCCACCTGGAACTGGGTGAAGCCGCCCATCTTGTCCGCGCCCAGGCTGGCCTTCATGCCGGCCGAGATGCGCTCGTCGAGGGCGGCCTGCAGTTCTTCCGGCAGGCTGACGCTGGTGACGTTGAATTCGTCCAGGCCCACGCCATAGCGCCCGAAGGCCGCCGCCAGGTCGCCGCGGATCTGCTGCGCCATCAGGGTCTGGTTGGCGGCCATGTCGAGGAAGGCGATTTTCGATGCGCCCAGCGAGTTGGCCATGGTCGCCAGCATCAGGCCGCGCAGCTGGTCCTCGACCTCGTCGCGGGTGTAGACCGCGCGCGTGCCGCTGATCTCCTTGAAGAACACACGCGGGTCGGCGATCCGGTAGGAATACATGCCGAAGGCGCGCACCCGGATCATGTCGAAGTCCTTGTCGCGGATCGTCACCGGCTGGGTCGTGCCCCACTTGCGGCCGGTCTGGACGCGGGTGCTGAAGAAATACACATCCGACTTGAAGGGCGAGGCGAACAGCTTGTCCCAGTTCTTCAGGTTGGTCAGCAGCGGCAGGGTGGAGGTGGTCAGGCGGTGCGTGCCCGGACCGAACACGTCGGCGATGCGGCCTTCATCCACGAACACCGCGATCTGCGATTCGCGCACCACCAGGGTGGCGCCGTTCTGGATTTCGAAATCCTCCATCGGGTGGCGCCAGGCCAGCACGCCCTCCGTCTCCTCGTTCCACTGCAGGACGTCGAGAAACTGCTTCTTGATGAAAGAACCGAGCGACATGGCGGCCTCCGTATGCGATCTGGATGAAATGGGGTGAGTCAGGAAATGCTGCCGGCGTTGATCAGGCCGATGGACAGCGAAATGGCGCCGAGCAGGCCGCCGAAAGCCATGTTGTCGGACTCGATCTGGTCCTTGGACATGCGCAGCAGGCGGGTGGCGATCACGTAGGCCAGCACCTGGACCAGCGTGGCGAACGCGCCCCAGCCCAGGAACTGGTAGTAGTCGGCCGTGTACATCAGGCTTGCCGCCACCGTGACCGAGAAGCCGAGCAGGGTGCCGCCCAGCGACAGCGCCGCCGCACGGTTTCCGCCGCGGATCAGGTGCACTTCGTCGTAGGGCGTGATGCGGGTGTAGACCATGAAGAACCCCATCACCAGCGCAACAGCGGTTGCCAGGTGCAGCAGATAGTTTAGGATGGCGGGCACCTCGTCCTCCAGTGTCAGATTGGCAGCATCGCGATCTTAGAGCAAAACAACACGCATGACCAAAAAAATCCTCATTCTTTCCGTTTTCGTCGTCGCTTCATGCGGCCTGGCTTACGAACTGATCGCCGGCGCCCTGTCGAGCTACCTGCTGGGCGACTCGGTCCTGCAGTTCTCCACCATTATCGGCTGCTACCTGTTCGCCATGGGCGTCGGCGCTCACCTGTCGAAATACGTGCGCGACGAGGACGTGCTGGCGCGCTTCGTCGACATCGAACTGGCCGTGGGCCTGATCGGCGGCGTCTCGGCCGCGCTGCTGTTCATGACCTTCACATGGATGGCGGCGCCTTTCCGCACGGTGCTGTACGTGACCGTGTTCCTGATCGGCGCCATGGTCGGCATGGAAGTACCGCTGGTGATGCGCGCCCTGAACGAGCGCCGTACCGAGTTCGCCGAAATCGTCAGCCGCGTGCTGACCTTCGACTATCTTGGCGCGCTGGCGGTCTCGCTGCTGTTCCCGCTGGTGCTGGCGCCCCACCTGGGTCTGGTGCGCACCGGTTTCCTGTTCGGGATGCTCAACGTCGGCGTGGCGATATGGACTTTGTACGTGTTCCGCGCCGAGCTGGGCAACCTGGGCGGCCGCGCGATCCGCGCCGGCAGCGTGATGTTCGTGCTGGCCCTGGGCTTCGGCCTGTCGGACCGCATGGTGGAGTGGGGCGAGCGCGGCCTGTTCGGCGACGAGGTCGTGTACTCGACCACCACGCCTTACCAGCGCCTGGTGATCACGCGCTGGAAGGACGACCTGCGCCTGTATATCAACGGCAACCTGCAGTTCTCCTCGCGCGACGAGTACCGCTACCACGAGGCCCTGGTGCATCCGGCCATGCATGCCGTGCCCTGGGCGCGCCGGGTGCTGGTGCTGGGCGGCGGCGACGGCCTGGCGCTGCGCGAGGTGCTGCGCTACCCGAATGTGCAGGAAGTCACCCTGGTCGACCTCGACCCGCAGATGACGGACGCCTTCGCCACCCGGCCCGAGCTGGTCAAGCTCAATGCCGGGGCCCTGAAGGACAAGCGGGTCAAGGTGGTCAACGCGGACGCCGCCGTCTGGCTGCAGCACCACGCCGGCATGTTCGACGTGGCCATCGTCGACTTCCCCGATCCGTCCAGCTTTGCCCTCGGCAAGCTGTATTCGGTGCCTTTCTACGGCATCCTGCGCAAGCACGTCGCGGCCAACGGCATGATCTCGGTGCAGTCGACCTCGCCGTTCTTCGCGCCGCACGCCTACTGGACCATCGAGGCGACCCTGCGCGAAGTGGGGATGAAGACCTGGCCCTACCACCTGTATGTGCCGTCCTTCGGCGAATGGGGCTTCGTGCTGGCCTCGCCCCAGGGCAGCTTCACGCCGCCCGAGCGCTACCGGCTGCCGATGCGCTACCTCGACGCCGAGACCACGCGCGCCATGTTCGCCTTCCCGCCCGACATGCAGCGCCTGCCCATGAAACCCAACCGGCTCGACTCGCAGTCGCTGGTGCGCGAGTTCGAGCAAGACTGGCAGGGGGTGATCCGCTGATGGACCGGCGTTCCTTCATCGTCTCGGCCGGCGGCGCCGCGCTGGCCGGGCTGGGCAGCGCCGCGGGCTTCCAGCGCTGGCAGGAAATCACGCCCGCGGTGCGCGATCCCGGCCGCGCGGAAGGCCACCTGCTGCGCGACCGCGCCGCACTGCCGCCGCCGTCGAGCGTGATCGAGACCGAGGTGGCGATCCTCGGCTCCGGCATCGCCGGCTTGTCTGCCGGCTGGCAGCTGGACCGGCTGGGACGGCGCGACTACCTGCTGTTCGACGGTCCCGAAGCGTTCGGCAACGCGGCCGGAAGCGCCTATGGCGAATACGCCTGTCCAACGGGCGCCCACTACCTGCCGCTGCCGGGCGTGGAGGCCGGGCACGTACGCGCCATGCTGGCCGATCTCGGCATCATCCAGGCCGGCGCGTTTGACGAAGCCCCGCGCTACGACGAGCGCTTCGTCCTGCACGGTCCCGAGGAAAGGCTGTACCACCGCGGCCAATGGCAGGATGGCCTGATGCCGGCGGAAGACCAGGCGGAGGAGCAGCGCTTCCTGGCCCACATGGACCGGCTGCGCCATGGACGCGGCGCCGACGGCCGGCGCAGCTTCGTGTTCCCGTCGGTGCTGTCTTCCGGCGATCCCGCTTTCGACGGCCTGGATGCGCTCAGCTTCGCCGCATGGCTGGACCGCGAAGGCTACCGCGCGCCGGCGCTGCGCTGGTACCTGGACTACTGCTGCCGCGACGACTACGGCGCGGGCATCGCCGGTGTCTCGGCCTGGGCCGGGGTGCACTATTTCGCGGGGCGCTGGGGCCGGGCGGCGAATGCGGACGACAACGGACTCCTGACCTGGCCCGGCGGCCTGGCGCCGCTCGCCGATGCCCTCGCCGCGCGCGCGGGAGAGCGGCGCCGCGCGGGCACGGCGGTGTCGGTGCGCGCGCGGGGAGACCGGGCGGAGGCCTTGTGCTTCACGCTGGACAACGGCAAGCCGCGCAGCGTCCTGGTCAAGGCGCGGCGCATCGTGTGCGCCATGCCGCTGTTCGTCGCGGCGCGCGTGGTCGAGGGCATCGAGGCGCTGGGCTTCGATCCGCGCCGTCACATGCCGGCCTACGCGCCCTGGATGGTGACCAACTTCGTGATGCGCGACTTTCCACGCGAGCGCGAGGGCGCGCCGCTGGCCTGGGACAACGTCGTCTACGGCGGCAAGGGCCTGGGCTATGTGGTGTCGACCCACCAGGACATCCGCGCCGGTGCACCGGACAAGACCGTGTTCACGGCCTACACGGCGCTGGCGGACCGCACGCCGCTGGAAGCCAGGCGCTGGCTGCAGCGCGCCACGCCGGAGGAGCTGATGGCGCTGGCGTCGAGCGATCTGCGGCAGGCGTATGGCTGGGCGTTCGCGGCCTGCGTGGAGCGGGCCGACATCACCTTGCGGGCGCATGCGATGGCGATACCGCGGCCGGGATTCCGCGGCAATGCGGGGCTGGCGGCGCTGCGGGAAGCGGAGGGGCCGGTGCTGTTCGCGCACAGCGATTTGTCGGGGTTCTCGGTGTTCGAGGAAGCCGCGTGGTGGGGATGCCAGGCGGCCCGACGTGTAGGGTTGGCGGCTACGCCGCCGACGCGGCGATAGGTATCGGCTCCGATATCGAGCCCGATGATCTGATCGCCAACGATCACCGCGTCGGCGGAAGATCCGCCGACCCTACGAGCTTGGCCGCGAATTCGTCCCGCTCGCGGTCCACGATGTCATCCACGTAACGCTCGTCCAGCCCCATCGCCTCCAGCACGAAGGCCGACAGCTGCAGGCTCGCTTCAAGCGTCTCCGGCACCACCACGCTCGCCCCGGCCAGGCGCAGCGCGCGCGCATGCTTCTCGTCGCGCGAACGCACGAACAGGCGCACCTGCGGGAATTCGCGCCGGATCCCGCGCACCGCCTGCATCGCCGACGCCGGGTGGTCCATGGTCAGCACGATCGCCGGGGCCTCGTCGGCATGCACGCGGCGCAGCAGCTCGGGGCGCGAGGCGTTGCCGAAGTAGACCGGTACGCCTTCCGCATGCAGCTTCGACACCAGCTTGGCGTCGTTCTCGAAGGCGACGAAGGGGATCTTCTGGTCGTTCAACAGCTTGGCGAGCTGCTGGCCCACGCGGCCGAAGCCGGCGATGATGATGTGGCCGCGCGCCGAGGCCAGCGCGGCGTCGTCGGCCTCCGGCTGCTCGTCCTTGCGCTCCCAGCGTTCGCCGATGGCGCGGCCCAGGCGCGCCAGCATCGGCGTCAGGAACAGCGACAGGCCGACCGCCAGCATCACGCGCGCGCCCAGCGCCGGGTCCAGCACTTTCGAGGTGACGGCGTAGCCGATCACGATGAAGGCGAACTCGCCGCCCTGGCCCAGCAGCAGCCCGCCTTCGGCGGCGCGGTTCCAGGGCAGGTGGCCGAGGCGCAGCAGCACAGCCACAACCACTGCCTTGATCAGGACCAGGCCGCCCACGAACGCGGCCAGCCACAGCGGCGCCTCGAGGATCTGGCGGGTGTCGATGTTCATCCCGACGGTCATGAAGAACAGGCCCATGAGCAGGCCCTTGAAGGGCTCGACCATCAGCTCGACCTCGTGCTTGAATTCGGTTTCAGCCAGCAGCAGGCCGGCGATCAGGGCGCCCAGCGCCATCGACAGCCCGGCCGCGGCCGACAAGGCGGCGATGCCGAAGGTGGACAGCAGGATCAGGGCCATGAACACGTCCGGCTGGCGGTGGCGCGCGAAGGCGCGGAACAGCGGATGGACCACGCGCCCGCCCGCCAGGTAGATCAGGGCGATCGCGCCCGCCGCCTTGGCTATCGTCACCAGGGCCAGCATCGCGACGCCATCGCCGCCGCCCTTGCCCAGCGCCCCGATCAGGATCAGGATCGGCACCACGGCCAGGTCCTGCAGCATCAGGATGGCGAAGGCCGCCTGGCCCACCGGGGACGCGGTACTCTGCTGCTGGGTCATCAGCTGCATCACCACGGCGGTGGAGGAGAGCGAGAGCACCAGGCCGAGGATCAGGGCGGTCTGGCTCGACTGGCCCGTGAACAGCAGGGCGCCGCCGATCAGCGCGGCGCTGAGGATCACCTGGGCGGTGCCGGCCCCGAACACCCAGCGCCGCATGGCCCACAGGCGGGCGGCGGAGAGTTCGAGGCCGATCATGAACATCAGGAACAGCACGCCCAGCTCGGCCAGCATCGATACGCCTTCGCCGCTGGGGAAGGTGAACTGGGCCATGATCGGATAGTCCTCGGCCAGCAAGCCCAGGCCATAGGGGCCGGCGACCGTGCCGACGGCCAGGAAACCGAGCACCTGGTTGATGCGCAGGCGCTGCAGCAGCGGGATCAGGATGCCGGAGAGGATCAGGAAGAGGATGATCTCGCGGAGGAAGGGGAAGGCGTGTTGCTCTTGCACGTTTTGATAGCCTAAGTCGTGTATTTGGGTGGCCGGTACATTTTAGCGGTTGGCTGCTTGTGGCTTCGGGTTGTGGAGGGGATTAGTCGGGTATTGGGGCTTCGGATAGGAACTTGGGTCCCCGCCTTCGCGGGGATGACGTGCCAAGGCTGCGGGCTCAGTCCTTCTATGTGGCCTGCTCCTTGTAAACGTCATCCCCGCGAAGGCGGGGACCCAAGTTTGGGTGCGTAACCAGCAGCGTATCAAGTCCCAGCCTGCACCGCCCCCACCTCCGTCGCCTCCTGCTGCCGATGCCCGCTCGCCACCGGCTGCCGGCTTTCGGCCGTCATCACCAGCTCTTCCATCTCCACCGGATCGCCGGCGCGCAGCTCCAGGTAGCGCCCCAGCGCGTCGTCCAGCTTGGGCAGCAGCACCCCGCGCTCGCTGTGCAGCGCGCAGTATGCCGGCCGTGCCGCCGCGAAGCCGAGCTGGGAGCCGGTGCGCAGTTCCAGGCGGCTGGCGTCGACCCCCGCCCGTTCCGCCGCGCGCAGCGCCAGGTCGGCCCAGGTCACGGCGCCGCCGTTCGACAGGTGCCAGATGCCGGCCTCGCGGTCGATCGCCAGGTCCAGGCAGGCGTGCACCAGGTCGGGCACATAGGTCGGGGTGATGGTGAGGTCGCTGGCCGCGACGAAGGGTTCGCCGCGTTCCAGCGCGCCCAGGGCCAGGGTCACGAAGTTGTACTGGTCCCAGGGTCCGAAGAAGGCGCTGGTGCGCACCATCAGGGCGTCCGGGTTCTTGTCCAGCACGATGCGCTCGGCCTCGGCCTTGCTGCGGCCGTAGACGTTGAGCGGCGCCACCGGGTCGGATTCGACATAGGGCCGGTCCTGGCGGCCGTCGAACACCAGGTCGCTCGAGAAGCTGGTCAGGTGCACGCCGTGGCGGGCGCAGGCCGCGGCCAGCACGGCCGGGCCGATCGTGTTCTCGCGCATGCAGCGTTCGATCTCGCCCTCGGCATCGTCCACCCGCACATAGCCGCAAGTGTTGATCACGGCCCAGGGCTTGTGCTCGGCCAGTGCGCGCTCCACGGAATCGGGGTCGGCGATGTCCATGTCCTGGCGCGACAGCAGCTTGAAGTTCAGGTTGCGTTTCTGGCAGACGCGCGCGAAGGCCCGGCCCAGGGTGCCGGTGGCGCCCAGCACCAGGATCGGCGCGGCGCCCGTGCCCACCAGGCGGTGGCCGTCGGCCGAGATCGAGGTCAGCGCCGCCGGCGTGGCCACCGGCGGGTGGCACAGGAAGCGCCCCGGACGGCGCCACCAGCCCTGGCCGCGCAGCACCGGGTGCGACAGCGGCGCGCCGGAGGAAAGTTCGCGCATCATCTTCGCCAGCGCCGTCGGACGCGGCAGCGGCGAGCGCACGTCGAAGGGGCCAGGCTCGTAGTAGCCGCGGTTCTGGGTCACCAGGCTGTTCCAGTCGAAGGAGCCGAGCAGCGACCAGACGGTGACGGCGCGCACGTCGACGCCGTTGCGCTGCGACTGCTGGGCGGCTTCCCAGATCTCGAGCAGCCAGCGCAGCTGGTCTTCGCGGTTGGCGTCGATGTGGGCCTCGGTCACGGCCAGCGGGATGCGGTAGCGGTCCCAGGTCTCGGCCAGCAGGGGAGCGATGCCGGCGGTCGGCGTGGCCAGCACGCGCGAGGCTTCGATGTCGGCGCAGGGCTGGCCGTCGGCGATGCCGCGGTGGTGTTCCGGGAAGCGCTCGGGGCGGTGATCGAGCCAGCGCTCGCTGGTCACGTAGTAGTTGACGCCGATGATGTCGGGCGGGCAGGGATTGTCGCGGAACCAGAGGAATTCCTCGGCCGCGATGCCGGTCCTGGTCAGGTACTTCCACAGCTTGTGGCGCTCGTCGACCATGCCGCACAGGAGGTCCCAGGCCAGCCAGCGGCGTTCGTTGTAGAACTCGGCCACGTGCGCCATCTCGGGCGTGCTGTAGGTCTTGCCGAGGTCGTCGGTCTGGACCAGCTTGGCGTTCGGGTTCACCGTGCGGATCGCGCGCATCGACAGCACCACGGCGCGGCACTGGTTGAGCAGGGCCTGCACGAAGGTGCGGTCGTCGCGCCCGTGCGGATACCACACGCCGTACAGGCCGGCGAAGCGGGCCGTGGTGCAGGGCTCGTTGACAGGGGTGTAGTACTCGAGCCAGGGGTAGCGCGCGGCGACCGCGCCCGCATACTCGGCCAGCTGTTCTGCGAAGTCTGGATCGATGAGGCTGGTGTGCTGGGGACCGCTGCCGTGGTGGATCAGGCCGGCGATCGGCTGGACGCCGGCTTCGCGCAGGGCGGGCAGGCGCTCGTCGGGCCAGGTCCAGTCGGCGCTGTCCAGGCCGTTCGGGGCGGTGCGCTCCCACAGGATCGGATAGCGAATTGCGCGGATGCCGAGCGAGGCGAACCGCTGGATGTCGCAGGCGCGCTCAGCGTGACCGTTGCGGTCGAGCTGGCTGAAATATTCGTCGCGGACGCGGTTGACCGTGCATTCAAGGCCGCCCCAGAGTTCCAGGGACGGGATTGGATTGTTTGTGCTCGTGTTTGAATCCATAACATTCACCAATTATTAGAATTATTACAACATTGTGATCTCAGGCGGGCGTCCGGATGAAAAATGACCTGTGGGGAGCCCTGCCTGCCGTGTCATGGGGCCGGAAGCGGTTGACAGCGGGGCGCCAACCTGCAACCATGCGGTCCATGAACTTTCCGAAAGCACATCTGATTCTTCGTACCTGGTGGCGCCGCTCGTAACGCGCGGCCCCAGGAAATGATGTGCATTTCACACAACGCCGCCTCGACTCAGGTGGCGTTTTTATTTTGGCGCAGGAAGATCGGGGCAAGAACCAGGAACCTCGATGACTCAGCCAACCGCTAACCCTTCCACGCCCATCATCCTGACCGGAGACCGTCCGACCGGTCCGCTGCACCTCGGCCATTTCGTCGGCAGCCTGCGCAACCGCGTCGCCTACCAGGATACCTACCGCCAGTTCGTGATGCTGGCGGACTCCCAGGCCCTGACCGACAACATGGATGACATCGGGAAGGTACACCGGAACGTCGTCGAAGTGGCGCTCGATTACCTTGCCGTAGGGATCGATCCGGCCAAGACCACCATCCTGATCCAGTCGCAGATTCCCGAACTGACCGAGCTCACCTTCTATTACCTGAACCTGGTGACGGTGGCGCGCCTGGAGCGCAACCCGACGGTCAAGCAGGAGATCATCCTGCGCGGCTTCGAGCGCGACATCCCGGCCGGCTTCCTGACCTATCCGGCCAGCCAGGCCGCCGACATCACCGCCTTCAAGGCCAGCGTGGTGCCGGTGGGCGACGACCAGATCCCGATGATCGAGCAGTGCAACGAGATCGTGCGCAAGTTCAACCGCAATGCCGGCCGCGACATCCTGGTCGAGTGCAAGGCCATCGTGCCGGAAGTCGGCCGCCTGCCGGGCACCGACGGCAAGGCCAAGATGAGCAAGTCGCTGGGCAATACCATCAACCTGGGCGCCTCCGCCGACGAGATCCGCGCCGCGGTCAAGATGGTCTACACCGATCCGCTGCACCTGAAGGTGTCCGACCCGGGCCACCTGGAGGGTAACGTGGCCTTCATCTACCTGGACGCCTTCGATCCGGACAAGGAAGGCGTGGCCGCGATGAAGGAGCACTACACCCGCGGCGGCCTGGGCGACAGCGTGGTCAAGAAGCGCCTGGAAGGCGTGCTGCAGGAGATGCTGGCCCCGATCCGCGCGCGCCGCGAGGAATTCGCCAAGGACCGCGGGCAGGTGCTGCAGATCCTCAAGGAAGGCACCGCGCGGGCACGCGAGATCGCGGCCGTGACCACCGACGAGGTCAAGAAGGCGCTGGGCTTGTCGTACTTCTGACCTGGACCGGCGCGGCATCGCAGGGTTGGCGGCTCCGCCGCCGACGCGTCGAGACGCGCCGCCCGCATCGCCGTGCCGGGCGCCGCGTGCGCCAACCATCCCCGCGTCGACGGCCAAGCCGCCGACCCGACGGATCTGCTTGAACGCGTGGACAGGAGACACGCGCGTGATGGGCCGCACGGCATGCCGCTGCCCCGGTATCGGCCCACGGTACCCCGGGTAGCGCAGACGGTATCCCTTGCGCAGGGCGCTGGCCCGCACCCATTCCCGATGGCACACTGGCGACTCGATCATCATGAGAGGAGTCTCCAATGAACAAAGGCTTGCGCCTGACCGAGAAATGGCTGCAGCGCGCCCTGTGGCTGGTTGCCTTCGTGTTCGCCGGTTTCCTGATCGGCCTGGGCAGCCTGCTGGTCGGGAACCTGTGGGACGTCGAAGACCCGCTCACCGTCGAGCAGTTCATGGACCCGGCCCAGCTGGGCGCGGCGCGCGCCGAGCTGGCCCAGGCCAGCGCGAAGCAGGAGGCGGCCCGCGAGCGGCTCGAGCAGGCCTCGCAGAAGCACACCGTCGCCCAATCCAACACGCGTACTTCGCGCGCCACCTTCGACAACTGGCTGGCCACGCGCCAGGCCACGGCGCGCCCCGACCAGGATCCCGAGCTGGTGGCCCGTACCCGGGCGCTCGACGCCCTCGAGCTTGATGAGCGCAAGGCGCTGGGCGCGGTGGAGCAGGAGCAGCAGGCCATGCTCGACGCCACTCAGGCCGCCGAACGCGCGCAGATGCGCCTGGCGCGGCTCGAGGAGCCGGCCAGGCAGGCATTCTACGAGGCGTCCAAGGCCAAGGAGCTGCGCGTCTTCCTGTACCGCCTGGCGCTGACCCTGCCGCTGCTGCTGGTCGCCGCCTGGCTGTTCAAGCACAAGCGCAAGAGCCCCGACTGGCCGTTCGCCTGGGGCTTCATCCTGTTCGCCCTGTTCGCTTTCTTCGTGGAGCTGGTGCCCTACCTGCCCAGCTATGGCGGCTATGTGCGCTACCTGGTCGGCATCGTCATCACCTTCGTGGTGGGACGCTACGCGATCCGCTGGCTGCAGGACTACCTGGCGCGCCAGAAGGCGGCCGAGGCGCTGCCCGACACCGAGCGGCGCCAGACCATGCGCTACGACCTGGCGCTGGCGCGCCTGGCCAAGAGCGTGTGCCCGGGCTGCGAGCGCCCGGTCGACATGAAGGACAGCAGTATCGACTTCTGTCCGCACTGCGGCATCGGCCTGTTCGACCGCTGCGGCTGCTGCAGCACGCGCAAGAACGCGTTCGCGCGCTTCTGCTTCTCGTGCGGGACGGCGGCCAATACCACCCTGGCCGACTAGCATGCGTCAGTCGCGCAGGTCGGCAGGCACCTTTCCGCCGTTGGCGGCCAGCTTGTTCATGACTTGGCGGTGCAGCCAGATGTTCATGCTGGCCGAGTCGCCGGTGTCGCCGGTGTAGTTCAGTTCGGCCGCCAGCTCCTTGCGCGACGCCAGGCTGCTGTCCAGGCCGAGCAGCTTGAGCAGGTCGACGATGGAGGTGCGCCAGTTCAGCTGCTGGCCGGACGACTTCTGCATGTCGTTGAGGATTTGCTCGACGTCGACCTGCTGCATCGGGGCCGCGGCCGGTGCGGCCTGGGCCTGCGGCGCGGCCGGAGCGGCTGGAGCGCTTGGTGCCGGCGCCGCCGGTTTCTGGGCCGGCGCGGCCGGGGCGGTCGCCTTCGGCGCCGAACCCGGGAAGATCTTGTGGAAGATATTACTCAGAATGCCCATGATGTCCTCGCTGTTGTTGTTGATCGGATAGGCCTTCACTGCTTAGTGCCGGCGCATGCCCTGCGCCATGTGGCCGAGCGCGATCGCCAGGGCCGCGCCGCCGATCGCCTTGACCAGGGTCGGGTTCTCGGCATAGAAGTCGCCCATGCGGTCGACGATGCTCGGGTTCTGCTGTTCCGCCTTCTCCGCCAGTTCGCGCACCTGTTCGGGCGAGACTTGCGAGGCCTGTTCCGGCGTCACCTGGGTCGGCGTACGGCCGCCGAACAGGTTGCCGAGCCCGCCATTGCCGAGCTGGGCCAGTACGGTCGGGCCAAGGGTGGCCAGGATCTGGTTCAGCATGCCGGCGCGCTGGTTGGGATTGCTTTGTCCGAACAGCTGGCTCACCATTTGCGGAAAGGGCGGGGTCTGGTCCGAGCGCAGCGCGCCGGCGACACCCTGGGCCACCTGCTCGCGTGGCGCGTTCTGGGCCACACGGTCGAAATCATCCTCGGGATTACCGTGGTGCGCGTTGGCCGCGCCGCCGAGGTATTGCTGTAACAGGTTTCCTAGATCAAAAGCCATGTCGTTCTCCTGCCGTGACGGGGTGAAGGTCGAGCGTAGGCGTTTTGACATGCTTTTCTCTGTTCGTTAACGAACGGTGAAGCTGTAAAGCACATGCTTTTTTGCCATATGGACATTCGCGAGGGGGAACCGTAAGCTGTCGCCATGCCTTATCTTCCGCTGATCCTGTTCGCCGGGCTCTACCTGTTCGCCACCGCCGCCTGGGCCTTGCCGCCGCTGGTGGGCGCGGCTTACCTGGTGACCAGCCTCACCTGTTTCGTCGCCTATGCCCTCGACAAGTCGGCCGCGCGCGCGAAAGCCTGGCGTACGCCCGAGTTCACCCTGCTGGCGCTGGGCCTGGCCGGCGGCTGGCCGGGCGGGCTGCTGGCCCAGCAATGGCTGCGTCACAAGACGGCCAAGGCCTCGTTCCAGTGGAAATTCCAGCTGACGGTGGCGCTGAACCTGGCCCTGTTCGTCTGGCTGTCGCGGCAGTTCGGCTCGTCCCCAGTCTGATTCACCAAGTCTGATCCATCTCAAGGAGCGGCGCATGTGGCCTTACCCCCGGATCCTGGCCCACCGCGGCGGCGGCACCCTGGCGCCCGAGAACACCTATGCCGGCCTGCGCTGCGGCATGGAACACGGCTTTCGCGCGATCGAATTCGACATCATGCTGGCGCGCGACGGCGTGCCGGTGGTGCTGCACGACGCCGCCCTCGGCCGCACCGTGAACGGCAGCGGGAACGTGGTCGACTACGACGCCCGCGAGCTGGCCGCCATGGATGCGGGAAGCTGGTTCGGGCGCGGCTTCCGCGGCGAGCCGGTGCCCCTGTTCGTCGAGTTCGCACAGTTCTGCAAGGCGCACGGCGTGTGGATGAACATGGAGATCAAGCCCTCGCCCGGCTTCGAGCGCGCCACCGGCGCGGCGGTGGCGCGCGTCGCGGCGGCCCTGTATGCCGGCGAGCTGGAGCAGGGCGGGGAGGCCCTGGCCCGGGTTCCGCTGCTGTCCTCGTTCAGCCATGCGGCGCTGGAGGCGGCCATGGAGGCCGCGCCCGCCGTGCCGCGCGCCTGCCTGATGGAGCGCCTGGCGCCCGGCTGGGAGCAGGTCGCCCGCTCGGTGGACGCGGTCGCGATCCACACCAGCCACCGCCACCTCACGCTCGACCAGGCGCAAGCCGTGAAGGCGGCCGGCTTTGGCCTGTTCTGCTACACGGTCAACGATCCGGCGCGCGCCCGCGAGCTGCTGGCATGGGGCGTGGATGCTTTCTGCACCGACCGCATCGACCTGATCCCGCCCGATGTCGCCGCCCCACACAAATAAACCTTTCCCGCGCTCAAGAATTTTGACAGCTTGTCGTTAAATACAGACAATCACCCCTTGGGTATGGCAACAATGTCATTGTCGATCAATACCAATCCGCTTTCCTTGAATGCGCAGCGCAACGTCGACGCGCACGTGAAGGACCAGGCCAGGCTGATCTCGCGCCTGACCACCGGCGTGCGCATCGGCGGGGCCGCCGACGACCCTGCCGGGCAGGCCATCGCCTCGCGCATGGCGTCGGGGCAGCGCGGTATCAGCCAGGCCATCCGCAGCATCAACGACGCGACCTCGATGCTGCAGGTGGCCGACAGCGCCATGGCGAGCGTGACCGACAGCCTGCAGCGCCTGCGCGAGCTGGCGGTGGCGGCGGGCAATGGCAGCTATTCCGACGGCGACAAGGCCGCGCTGCAGAAAGAAGCGGGGCAGCTGCTCGGCCACATCTCGCAGGTCGGCAGCGAGACCAGATTCAACGGCGAGGCCGTGTTCGCCCAAAATAACATCAGCATCGGCGGCGACGCGCGCAAGCGGGTGGTGATCGACGGCCTGAAGTCCGGCTGGCTGAGCGCGGCCGAGGACATGGTCAAGCAGTACTACGGCTTGCAGGCGGACGGCGCCAAGATGACCGTCAACCTCGACACGACCGATGGCGCGTCGAACAACCTGGCCTCGGTCTCGGGCGCCTACTCGGGCGGCAAGTTCACCAACATCCATCTCAACCTCGACATGGCCGACTTCGGCACGGCCCCGACGCCCGACGGCGGCGGCGCGCCGTTCTACAGCGACCGCATCGTGGCCCACGAGATGGCGCACGCCATCATGTCGCGCACCATGAACTTCCAGTCGCTGCCCCAGTGGTTCATCGAGGGCACGGCCGAACTGATCCAGGGCGCGGACGAGCGCCTGGCCGGCGCCGTGGGCGGCGGTTCGGGGGCGCTGGTGGCCGCGATGTCCGGCGGCACCTTCAGCTACGAGGGCGCCTACGCCGCCAGCCGCTACCTGCACGACCGCATGAAGGAGCTGGGCGTGGAGGGCGGCATCAAGGGCGTGATGCAGCACCTGAGCACCCACCAGTCGGACAACCTGGACCAGGCCTTGAACGCGGTCAGCGGCGGCGTGTATGCCACTGCCGCCGCCTTCATGATTGACTTCGGCGCCAACGGCGAGAACTTCATCGACACCAGGATGAACCTGGCGAATGCCGACACCGGCGCGATCGGCGGCCTGGACGCCGATGGCGGCCCCCCGCGCGACGGCAGGGCCGTGGTGGCCGACACCGGCACCAGCAATGCCAGCGACGGCCTGGCCGGCTTCGAGGTCGAGTATCCCGAGCTGGGCGGCGCCACCGGCGTACGCCGGGTGCAGGTCCAGGCCGGCGACGGGGCGGGGGACCTGATCGACCTCGAGTTCTCGGCCATGAACGCGGCCGCCCTGGGCCTGGCCGACCTCGACATGGAACGCTCGGCGGTGGCGCTGCTGCACATCGACCAGGCGCTGGAGTTCGTCAACCAGCGGCGCGTGGTGGCGGGCGCGTCCAGCAACCGGCTCGACCTGGCGGCGAATGCCTTGCACACCAATTCCCAGAACCTGTCCGCGGCGCGCGAACGTATCGAGGGCGTCGACTACGCCACCAGCACGGCGGGGCTGACGCGCAGCCAGATCCTGCAGCAGGCGGCGTCGGCGATGCTGGCGCAGGCGAATAGCCAGCCGCGGGCGGTGTTGTCCTTGTTGCGGTAAACGCAATCGTTTCGGCTGTTCGAATGAACTTGGATCCCGGCCTTCGCCGGGATGACGTTGTTTCAAGGTAGGTGAGCACTCGCTACCCGAGTTCGGACACGCACTTGAGCACGTCATCCCCGCGAAGGCGGGGACCCAAGTCCGCCGCCCGCCACCAGCCCGTCCAGTCCCTCCCGAACGTCAATATCGCTGGACTAATATTCCCCCAAGCAGCTAGGCTATAATCCTTTCTTTATACAGAATGCTGCCTTCTTCCGGCCCCACGACATGAAATCCTCTGAAATCCGCGAAAAGTTTCTCAAGTTCTTTGAGTCCAAAGGCCACACCATCGTCCGCTCCAGCCCGCTGGTACCGGGCAATGACCCGACCATGCTGTTGACCAACAGCGGGATGGTGCAGTTCAAGGATGTGTTCCTGGGCCTGGATACGCGTCCGTACAAGCGCGCCACCACGGTGCAGCGCTGCGTGCGCGCGGGCGGCAAGCACAACGACCTGGAAAACGTCGGCTACACGGCGCGCCACCACACCTTCTTCGAAATGCTGGGTAACTTCAGCTTCGGCGACTACTTCAAGCGCGACGCCATCAACTTCGCCTGGGAGCTGCTGACCAAGGTCTACCTGCTGCCGGCCGAGAAGCTGACCGTGACCGTCTACTTCGAGGACGACGAGGCCTACGACATCTGGGCCAACGAGATCGGCGTGCCGAAGGAACGCATCATCCGCATCGGCGACAACAAGGGCGCCCGCTACGCATCGGACAACTTCTGGCAGATGGCCGACACCGGCCCATGCGGCCCGTGCACCGAGATCTTCTACGACCACGGCGCGGACATCTGGGGCGGCCCTCCGGGTTCCGCCGAAGAAGACGGCGACCGCTTCATCGAAGTCTGGAACCTGGTCTTCATGCAGTTCAACCGCGACGAATCGGGCACCCTGACCCCACTGCCGAAGCCGTCGATCGACACCGGCATGGGCATGGAGCGCCTGGCCGCCGTGCTGCAGCACGTGCACAGCAACTACGAGATCGACCTGTTCCAGGCGCTGATCAAGGCCGCCGCCCGCGAAACCGGCGCCGCGGACCTGAACAACAACTCGCTCAAGGTCATCGCCGACCACATCCGCGCTGCTTCCTTCCTGATCGTCGACGGCATCATCCCGAGCAGCGAAGGCCACGGCTACGTCCTGCGCCGCATCATCCGCCGCGCGCTGCGCCACGGCCACAAACTGGGCCAGACCAAACCCTTCTTCCACAAGCTGGTGGCGGACCTGGACATCGAGATGGGCGAAGCCTATCCGGAACTGCGCGAGGCGAAAGAGCGCGTGGCCCAGGTGCTCAAGGCCGAGGAAGAGCGTTTCGGCGAGACCCTGGAAAACGGCATGAAGATCCTGGAAGCCCAGCTGGCCAAGGATCCGAAGAACCTGGACGGCGCCACCGCCTTCACCCTGTACGACACCTACGGCTTCCCGCTGGACCTGACCGCGGACATCTGCCGCGAGCGCGGCGTGACCCTGGACGAGGCGGGCTTCACCGCCGCCATGGAGCAGCAGAAGCAGACCGCGCGTGCGGCCGGCAAGTTCAAGATGGCAGCCAATGTCGAGTACGCGGGCGAGAAGACCAAGTTCGTCGGCTACGAATCGCTGGCCCACAACACCCACGTGCTGGCGCTGTACAGCGAAGGCGTGGCGGTTCAGGAACTGAAGGCCGGCCAGCAGGGCATCGTGGTGCTCGACACCACGCCGTTCTACGCCGAATCGGGCGGCCAGGTCGGCGACCAGGGCGCGATCAAGGGCAATGGCGGCCTGTTCGAGGTCGAGGACACCCTCAAGATCCAGGCCGACGTGTTCGGCCACCACGGCGTGCTGCGCGAAGGTTCGCTCAAGGTGGGCGACACCGTCGATGCGCAGGTCGACACCGTCAAGCGGGCGCGCACCATCCGCAACCACTCGGCGACCCACCTGATGCACAAGGCCCTGCGCGAAGTGCTGGGCAGCCACGTGCAGCAGAAAGGCTCGCTGGTCGATCCGGACAAGACCCGCTTCGACTTCAGCCACCCCTCGGCCGTGACGCCCGAGGAAATCGCCAAGGTCGAGGCCATCGTCAACCGCGAGATCCTCGAGAACCACGCGACCCAGTCGCACCACATGAGCTTCGACGACGCGGTCAAGCACGGCGCGATGGCCCTGTTCGGCGAGAAGTACGGCGACACCGTGCGCGTGCTGGACATCGGCTCGTCGAAAGAGCTGTGCGGCGGCGTGCACGTGACCCGCACCGGCGACATCGGCCTGTTCAAGATCGTCTCGGAAGGCGGCGTGGCGGCGGGCATCCGCCGTATCGAAGCCGTGACGGGCGAGGGTGCGCTGGCGCTGGTGCAGGCCATCACGCGCAAGCTGAACGAAGCCGCAGGCGCGCTCAAGACCAGCCCGGACGAACTGCCGCACCGTATCGGCCAGGTCCAGGACCAGGTCAAGACGCTCGAGAAGGAAGTGGCCGCGCTCAAGTCGAAGCTGGCCGCGGGCCAGGGCGACGAGCTGGTGACCAAGGCCGTGGACGTGAACGGCATCAAGGTGCTGGCCGCGACCATGGAAGGCGCCGACGTCACCGCGCTGCGCGAAACCATGGACAAGCTGAAGGACAAGCTCAAGACCGCCGCCATCGTGCTGGCCAGCGTCCAGGAGGGCAAGGTCAGCCTGATCGCGGGCGTGACCAAGGACGCCACCGGCAAGGTCAAGGCCGGCGAGCTGGTGAATTTCGTCGCCCAGCAGGTGGGCGGCAAGGGCGGCGGCCGTCCGGACATGGCCCAGGCGGGCGGCACCGATCCGGCAGGCCTGCCGGCGGCGCTGGCCGGCGTCGCGGGCTGGGTGGGCGAGCGCGCCTAAGCGTCGCCTGCGTTCAAACAGCCGCTATACACCGTCGTCCCCGCCTCCGCGGGGACGACGCACATCTGCGCCCTACATGCCCGCCTTGTCCTTCTCGGCCACGCAATCCGGGCTGACAGGGTGATCGTCGGCCAGCCGCCGCACCTCGACCCAGATCTCGCCATGGTTGTTGCGGTAGAAGGTGTCGCCGTCGCCCCAGGGCGCGACCGCATCGTTGGGGAAGAATCCCAGTTGTCCCTGACGCGTGACGGCGAACTCCGGGTTGCAGTTGATGTCCCGGGTCAGGGTGGAGGCGCGGGACATGGTGCCGATGTCGAGCACGGTGGCGATCAGGGCGAACCACTTGGCCTCGCGCACGCGCTTCCAATCCTCGAAGCGCCGCATCAGCCAGGTGCCATCCTGGCCCATCGGGGGCTGCTGGGTGTGGCTGGCGTCGGACCAGTACTGGTTGGGCGGCACCGTCACCGCGTAGCGTTCGCTGCGGTCGACCTGCAGGGGCGTGAGCGATACCCGTTCGCTGGCCACCACGTGCGCGTGGCAGCGCTCGCCCGGCTGCAGCTTGACGAGTTCCCCGGCCGGACCAAAGGAGCAGGTCCTGGCGCCGGGCGGCAAGGTCGAATAGCGGTTCTCCAGGCCGGTTTGCGAGGAGGCGCAGCCGGCCAGCGCTAGCCCTAACCCCAGTGCCGATGCCAGCGCGACGCAGGCCGCCGGCGCCCGATGCATACGCGGTTTGCTCTGCTTGTTCATGCGTTTCATTGCTGTCCTTTGCATTCTCCAAACACTTCCACCTCCAGGGTCTCGACGCAGGCAGCGTTGGAGCCCGGCGGGCGTTCCTTCAGGCGCTGCGGCTTGCTGATGCCTTCGCCGAAGTCCTCGACCAGGCACACCGGACCCGCGGCGCGCAGCGTCAGCGAATGGTTCTCGTGGGCCGCGAGGGGGATGGCGCGCCGCCGCTCAAGCACCGCCGGGTGCACGCACAGGCTCCGGGCGAACTCCGTTCGGTGCTGCTTCTTGTTGACCGGGTAGCCGCCGATGTTGCGGTGGATGTTCCGGTAGATCAGTCCATACAGTCCCGATTCGGGATCGTGGCTCCTGCCAAACGGGTCCTGGTTCACCGCCGCGCCCGGCGGCAGCAGGCCGGTGTCGCGCAGCTCGCCGAGCATCCAGTTCAGCGAGACGCCGCCCAGCATGCTGTCGTGGTAGCCGCCGCCGACGTCGGAATGGGCGCCGGCGAACCAGACTTCCTTCAAGCGCCCGGGGATGATGCCGCCCTTGGCGTCCAGCATATGCTTGCTGTCCCAGGCGCAGCCCTCGAACATGGGCTCGCGGCCGAGCAGCAGCGGCGTGAAGATCCATTCCCGGTTGTCGTCGAGCGACAGCGCGTGATAGGCGCGCTTGACGTTGCACAGCGAGTCGCCGTAGCGGCGGTTCGGTATGTCGACATCGATCTCGAAGGCGTCGATGCCGAGCCTGTGCTGGATGCGGTCGCCCCACTCGGGGAAGCCGAGGGCCTCGACGGTATCCCATAGTCCCAGCACCTCGACACTGACCGAGGCGGGCGCGCTTGTCGCGCCCTCGATGTTGGCGAGCGCCTCGTGCAATTTCTCGAAGCGGCCCGCCCTAGTGTTGTCTTCCAGGGTCTGCTTCTGCGTGTCGTAGACCGTTTCAGCCAGCCGCTCCTTCGACAGCCTGGTGTTGGCCGGCAGGCCCGCACGGTGCAGCAGCGCCGCCAGGACCCGCGCCGAATAGGCGCCGCGGCTGAAGCCGAAAATGTAGATGCGGTCACCGGGTGCGTAGTTCTCGAGCAGGAAACGGTAGGCCGGCTTCACCCTGTCCTGGAAGCCCCAGCCCGTGCCCATGCCGAGCACGCCGCGCTCGCTGCCGACGCCCTCGACGTAGAAGGTGGCGATGTCGGGGCGCTGCTGCAGGCTGACCAGAGAGTGCAGGCGCTTGACGTTGGTATCGGATTCCTCGTCGTTGTTGGTGCCGTCGAAGAAGATGGCGATCCGCTTGGGCTGGTGCTGTGCCGTGGCCATCTGCTTGCTGGTGATCGAGCATCCCGCGAGGGCGAGCAGGGCTGCAAGAGGAAAAAGGTGAATCAATCTGCGCATGCGGTTCCACCGGTCCAGGAAAGAATGATTGTATTAAGTATTTGACAAGTTAAACTTCATCATGAGTCCTTCGGAAAAGCAAGTTTTCTCTGGACGATCAAGGAGTGTTAAGAGGAGAATCCTGTGCGCGGAGGAAAAGGACGCACCATGCGGGTGCCGCGATCTACCAGCCTGTCCGAAAGGTGTGCAAGAAATGTTGAAATTTAACAATCGGTTGCACTCTTGCAACAGTGTGTGACTATTTTGGTGCGCTGCGTCATACTGCGGAAATTGGAGTAGTATGCGACTCAGTAGGACCACCTAACAAAGCAGGCAAGCGATGAGCGACACCACTTTCGACACCGATACCATGGAATTCCAGAGAGACCTGGATGCGCGCGGACTGAACTGTCCGCTGCCCATCCTCAAAGCGAAGAAAGCGCTTGCCGAGATGGAGAGCGGCCAGGTGCTGCGCATCGTGGCTACCGACACCGGATCCGTGCGCGACTTCCAGGCCTTTGCCAAGCAGACCGGCAATGCGCTGCTCTCCCACTCGCACGTCAACGGCGAGTTTACCTTCCTGATGCAGCGCAAGTAGGCGCTGTCCGTGGGCGGGGCAGGCTGGCCCCGCCGCTCTCCACCTTTTGCTCCATGTGCTGTTTAGGGGAAAACCTCTAGCAAAAAAACGCACGATCGTGCTTTAATTTAGCTGGAAGCCTGAATTTCTCTTATAATCTAGGCCATTTTAGTCCGTCTCCATCCATTTTCTAAAGGCACCCTATGAAAGTCCTGGTACCCGTCAAACGCGTGGTCGACTACAACGTCAAGGTCCGCGTCAAATCCGACGGCAGCGGCGTGGATATCGCCAACGTCAAAATGTCGATGAACCCGTTCGACGAGATCGCGCTGGAAGAAGCCACGCGCCTCAAGGAATCCGGCAAGGTCACCGAAGTGGTGGCGGTGTCGGTCGGTGTGGCCCAGTGCCAGGAAACCCTGCGTACCGGCATGGCGATCGGCGCCGACCGCGGCATCCTGGTCGAGACCGCCGTCGAGACCGAGCCGCTGGCCGTGGCCAAGATCATGAAGGCGCTGGCCGACAAGGAGCAGCCGCAACTGATCATCCTGGGCAAGCAGGCGATCGACGACGATTCGAACCAGACCGGCCAGATGCTGGCCTCGCTGCTGGGCTGGCCGCAAGCCACCTTCGCATCGAAAGTGGTGCTGGAAGACGGCAAGGTCACCGTGACCCGTGAAGTCGATGGCGGCCTGGAAACCGTGGCCCTGAGCCTGCCTGCGATCATCACCACCGACCTGCGCCTGAACGAGCCGCGCTATGTCACCCTGCCGAACATCATGAAGGCGAAGAAGAAGCCGCTCGAGACCATCAAGCCGGAAGACCTGGGCGTCGACGTGACCCCGCGCCTGAAGACCCTGAAAGTGGTCGAGCCGGCCAAGCGTTCGGCCGGCGTCAAGGTGCCGGACGTGGCGACCCTGGTGCAGAAGCTGCGCACTGAAGCCAAAGTCATCTAATCGGCCTTCCGAAAAAAATTCATAGGAATCATCATGGTCGCACTCGTTATTGCTGAACACGACAACGGCTCCCTGAAGGGCGCCACCCACCACACCGTGACCGCGGCCGCCCAGTGCGGCGGCGAGGTCCACATCCTGGTCGCCGGCTCGAACTGCGGCGCCGCCGCCGAAGCCGCAGCAGGGATCGCCGGCGTCGCCAAGGTGCTGGTCGCCGACGCGCCGCACTTCGCCGACGGCCTGGCCGAGAACGTGGCCGAGCAGGTGCTGGCCGTTGCCGGCAACTACTCGCACATCCTGGCGCCCGCCACCGCCTACGGCAAGAACATCCTGCCGCGCGTGGCCGCCAAGCTGGACGTGGCCCAGATCTCGGAAATCACCAAGGTCGATTCGCCGGACACCTTCGAGCGCCCGATCTACGCCGGCAACGCCATCGCCACCGTCCAGTCGTCTGATTCGGTCAAGGTCATCACCGTGCGCGGCACCGCTTTCGACAGCGCCGCGACCGGCGGTTCTGCTGCCGTCGAGCAGATCGCCGCTGTCGGCGATACCGGCAAGTCGTCCTTCGTCGGCCGTGAACTGGCCAAGTCGGACCGTCCGGAACTGACCGCCGCCAAGATCATCGTCTCGGGTGGCCGCGGCATCGGCTCGGCCGAGAACTTCAAGATCCTGGAACCGCTGGCCGACAAGCTGGGCGCCGCCATGGGCGCCTCGCGCGCCGCGGTCGATGCGGGCTTCGTGCCGAACGACTGGCAGGTTGGCCAGACCGGCAAGATCGTCGCCCCGACCCTGTACATCGCCGTCGGCATCTCGGGCGCGATCCAGCACCTGGCGGGCATGAAGGACTCGAAGACCATCGTCGCCATCAACAAGGATCCGGAAGCGCCGATCTTCTCGGTGGCCGACTACGGCCTGGTGGGCGACCTGTTCGAAGTCGTTCCGCAGCTGGTCAAGGAACTGGGTTAAGTCCCGTGAGCGGTGGGCGCAGTGCTTCTGCATCCACCGGCTACCTGCTTATGCACGTCGTTCCGGCGCAGGCCGGAACCTAAGTTCGATGCGTACCGCTAGCGTTTGACGCTGCAGGCAGCGCCGGCAAACTTGGGTTCCGGCCTTCGCCGGAACGACGTTTTTATTTATAGCGTGCGTTACCTGTAGCGTTACGCATTGTAGGGTTACATCAGGAGACAAAGGTGAGCTACCAAGCCCCGCTGAAAGACATGCAGTTCGTCCTCAACGAACTGGCGAACCTGGAACAAATCAGCCAGCTGCCCGGCTGCGAGGACGCGACCGCCGACACCGTCGGCGCGGTCCTGGAAGAGAGCGCGAAATTCTGCGGCGAAGTCATCGCCCCGCTGAACCACGCCGGCGACAAGGAGCCAAGCTTCTGGAAAGACGGCAGCGTCACCACCTCGAAGGGCTTCAAGGAAGCCTTCCGCGCCTTCGCCGAATCCGGCTGGCAGGGCGTGCAGCATCCGGCCGAATTCGGCGGCCAGGGCCTGCCGAAGCTGGTGGCCACCCCGTGCATGGAAATGCTCCATGCCGCCAACCTGTCCTTCGCACTGGCGCCGCTGCTGACCGACGGCGCCATCGAGGCGCTGCTGACCGCGGGTTCCGATGAGCAGAAGGCGCTGTTCCTCGAGCCGCTCATCAGCGGCAAGTGGACCGGCACCATGAACCTGACCGAGCCGCAGGCCGGTTCCGACCTGGCCGCCGTGCGCACCCGCGCCGAGCCGCAGGGCGACGGCACCTTCAAGATCTTCGGCACCAAGATCTTCATCACCTACGGTGAGCACGACATGGCGGAGAACATCATCCACCTGGTGCTGGCCCGTACCCCGGACGCGCCGGCTGGCGTGAAGGGCATTTCGCTGTTCATCGTGCCGAAGTTCCTGGTCAACGCCGACGGCTCGCTGGGCGCGCGCAACGATGCGCACTGCGTCTCGATCGAGCACAAGCTGGGCATCAAGGCATCGCCGACCGCCGTGCTGCAGTTCGGGGACCATGGCGGCGCCATCGGCACCCTGGTGGGCGAAGAAAACCGCGGCCTGGAATACATGTTCATCATGATGAACGCGGCCCGCTTCGGCGTCGGCATGCAGGGCGTCGGCCTGGCCGAACGCGCCTACCAGCAGGCCGTCACCTTCGCCAAGGACCGCGTGCAGTCGCGCGAAGTGGCCGGCTCGCCGGGTCCGGTGGCCATCATCAACCACCCGGACGTGCGCCGCATGCTGATGTCGATGCGCTCGCAGACCGAGGCGGCGCGCGCGCTGGCCTATGTCGGCGCCGGCATCTCGGACATCGCCCACAGCCATGCCGACGAAGCCACCCGCAAGGCCAACCTGGCCGTCTACGAGTACCTGGTCCCGGTCATCAAGGGCTGGTCGACCGAGATGAGCGAGAACGTCGCGCGCGACGGCGTGCAGGTGCACGGCGGCATGGGCTTCATCGAGGAGACCGGCGCCGCCCAGCACTACCGCGACGCCAAGATCCTGACCATCTACGAAGGCACGACCGCGATCCAGGCCAACGACCTGGTGGGCCGCAAGACCGTGCGCGACGGCGGCGCCGTGGCCAAGGGCCTGATCGCCCAGGTGCGCGCGACCGCCGCCCAGCTGGCGGAAGTGCAGGGCGACCTGGCCGCGCTCTCGCGCCGCCTGGTGGACGGCGCGGATGCGCTGGAGCAGGTGGTGGACTATGTCGTGGCCAACGCCAAGTCGGACGTGCGCGCCGTGTTCGCGGGCAGCGTGACCTACCTGAAGCTGGCCGGCATCGTGCTGGGCGGCTGGCAGATGGGCCGCGCGGCGCTGGTGGCGCAGCAGAAGCTCCAGGGCGGCGAGGGCGATGCGGCCTTCTTCAAGGCCAAGATCGCCACGGCGCGCTTCTTCGGCGACCAGGTGCTGACCCAGGCGGGCGGCATGCGCGACGCGATCGTGGAAGGTGCGGCGGGCGTGCTGGCGCTGGAGGTCGAGCAGTTCTAAGCTGCTTGCTGTGCGATAAAAAAAGCGCCTGCGGGCGCTTTTTTTGTTGGGGCGGTGGCTGCGGTGCGAACTTGGGTCCCCGCCTCC
>NZ_JBAMDH010000004.1:0-176689 GCF_036961685.1 Massilia sp. DD77 | reverse complement strand
TGTTATCGCGGCATTTGCCAAACCGGAAGAAGCAGGTATAATTCGGCCTCCTTTCCCTGATAGCTCAGTCGGTAGAGCGACGGACTGTTAATCCGCAGGTCCCTGGTTCGAGTCCAGGTCGGGGAGCCAGAATACGAAGGGCCGCATTGTAAGATGCGGCCCTTTTTGTTTCTGGCGCTGGCGTAAGCCGTTATCGTTCCAGCCATCCCGCGCCATCAGCATCTCATCCCGGCGAAGGCCGGGATCCAAGTCGGTCGCTTAGCCAGGAATGATGTTATTGGCCTGCAAACAAACTTGGATCCCGGCCTTCGCCGGGACGACGTTGGTAGGGGGAAGTGGAAAGGGAGAGGTGCGGACTTCGGCTTAGCTGATGGCCTCTTTGGGTACGCCTTGCAAGCTCGCCTGCTTCTGCTCCGCCGTCACAGTGCGCCGCTTCCACCACAGCACCAAGCCGCTCCACAGCACCCAGATACTCAGCAGATCCAGCCCCAGCCACAGGACCTTGAGCGCCATCCCGCCATAATCCCCGAAGTGCAGCGGCTGCGACAGCATCAGGGTCGATACGTACCACGGCATCTCACCCGTCGTCACCACCTCGCTTGTTCTCGCATCGATCATCACGATCGATAGCAGCTTGGAGGTCACCGGGGTATTGCCCTGCATGAAGGCCATGAAGTGCTGCGGCGTGGCGAAGTCGTTGCCCGGATAGGCCATGAAGCTGAGCGTCTTGCCCGGCGCCGCCTTCAAGGCCGCCTTGACGGCCGCGTCGGCGGACAC
Source organism: Massilia sp. DD77 (assembly GCF_036961685.1). Taxonomy (NCBI): domain Bacteria; kingdom Pseudomonadati; phylum Pseudomonadota; class Betaproteobacteria; order Burkholderiales; family Oxalobacteraceae; genus Massilia; species Massilia sp. DD77. The sequence goes on along the minus strand of NZ_JBAMDH010000004.1, from coordinate 175,912 downwards.
GGCCCCCGTCACCGCCGGCTGGCCCTTGAACGGCTCCGCCAGCGCCTTCAGTTCGCTGGCCTGCCAGGCCGCGAAGATCGGCTGGTTGAGCGCATTGATCGTGCCCGTCACGCCCACCACCAGCAGCCACACCAGGGTGACCATGCCGAGCAGGTTATGCTGGTCCAGCCATTTGAGGCGCGTGGCGCGGTTGCGCCGGATGCTGCCGAAGCGCAGCTTCTTCATGGTGGGCCCGTACACATAGATGCCCGACACGATTGACGCCGCCAGCAGCAGACCCATCAAACCCAGGAACAGGGTGCCGCCGATCCCCATGTACATGTCGACGTGCAGGCGCAGCATCACGTCCATGAAGCCCTGGCCCAGCGGGTATTCGCTGAGGAAGTTCCCGGTGCGGGCGTCGTAGGTATAGAAGGCCGTCAGGCCGGGCGAATCGATGCGGTCGGCCATGCGCACGTAGAGCAGATCCGGCTCGTCCGCCTCGGCCACCAGGAACTGCGGCACGTCCTGCGGACGGCGCGCCTGGGCGTCGGCGACGATGGCGTCGATGCTGGCGCGGCCGGTGTGGCTCGAGGCCAACGCCGGCGCATCGGCGCTGGTGCCCAGCAGGTGGCTGATCTCGTGCGAGAAGATCAGCGGCAGCCCCGTCAGGCACAGCATCAGCAGGAACAGCGTGGCGATCAGGCTGGTCCATTTGTGCACGGTGTACCAGGCGCGAAAACTCATGCGATGCTCCAGGTCAGAATGCAGCGTGCAGGGTCAGCTCGACGCTGCGCTCGGCGCCCATCCAGCAGTTCTGCGCGCTGTGGCAGGCGCCGACGTAGCGCTTGTCGCCCAGGTTGCTGGCGGTGAGGCCCAGGCGCCAGGTCTTGTTCAGGCGCAGCATCGCGGCCGCGTCGAAGACGGTGTAGGCGGGTACGGTGGCGGTATTCGCCGCATCCATCTGGCTTTCGCCCACATAGCGCACGCCGGCGCTCAGGTCCAGCGCATCCATCGGCTGGTAGTTCAGCCACAGCGAGGCCTGCTTGTCGGCCACCCACACCGGGGTCTTGCCGACCAGCGAAGGATCGGACGCGTTCTCGGTCACTTCCATGTCCAGGCGGGTCAGGCCCAGCGTGAAGTCGAGATGGTCGCCGATGGCCTGGTTCCACGACACTTCCACGCCGGTCGAGCGTACTTCGCCGTTCTGGGTGTACTGCATGAAGTCGGGCGTGTTGACCACCACGTTCTGCTTGCGGATCTCGAACCCGGCCGCAGTCAACTGGGTGCGGCCGTCCTGCGAGCGGTACTTTACGCCGGCCTCCATCTGCTTGGCGGTGGTCGGCTTGAAGGCGGCGCCGGTGAGCGAGTCGACGCCGGAGGTCGGCTCGAACGAAGTCGAGTAATTGAGGTAGGGCGCCAGGCCGTTGCCCACCTGGTAGATCGCGGCGACGCGACCGCTGGTGCGCTCCTGGGCGATCGCCGTGACGCCGCTCGACGGGAAACCGTCGTAGCTCGACTGTTTGGCGTCTTCGCTGCGGTAGCGGTCGCGGCGCAGGCCGCCGAGCAGGGTCAGGGGGCCGAGTTTCGCTTCGTCCTGCAGGTAGAAGCCCAGCTGCGACTGGCGGATGCCGTGGCGCTCGGTGTAGAAGTCGAAGGGCAGGGCGGCCACGTCGAACAGGTGATGGTTCGGGCTGCCCAGGTCGATCGAGGGCGTGTTCGTGCCCAGCGTGTCGCCATAGCGGACGCTGGTGCGCAGTTTCTGGTAGTCGGCGCCGGCCAGCACGCGGTGAGTCCAGGCGCCGGTATTGAAGCGGAAGGCGAACTGGTTATCGACCACGTAACCGCGCATCGATTCGTCGGTGAAGTAGGCCGAGCGCAGCAGGGTGCGGTTGTCGGCCAACAGGCCGTTGTTGTAGGTGTTGCGCTGGAAGCCGTCGGCCTTGGTATAGCGGAAGTTCTGCAGGAAGCTCACGCTGTCGTTGAAGGCATGCTCGAACTTCCAGCCCGAGAGCAGCGTCTCGCGCTCCATGCCCGACCAGGCGGCGTCGCCCGCGAAAGCGTCGGCGTCCAGGCGTCCGTAGGGCGCTTCACGCAGGGTGCCGGTCGCGGGCAGCGGCGTCGACGGAATCAGGGCGGGATCGTCCTGGTAATAGAGATTCAGGTTGAGGCGGGTCGCGGGGCTGATGCGCCAGGTGACCGAAGGGGCGAGCAGGCGGCGTTCTTCCTTGGTGGTGACCTGCTGGCCGTCGCGCTCGCGCGCCAGTGCGATCACGCGGTAGTCGACGTCTTGCGAGAGCGGGCCGGTGCTGTCCAGGGCCAGTTCGCGCAAGGCATTCGTGCCGATGCGGGCGCGCACCAGGGTCTCCTGCGTTTTCTGGCCTGGGCGCGGCTGCTTCGCGGTCTGGTTGACCATGCCGCCCGGCGGCGCCGAGCCGTAGAGCACAGACACCGGGCCCTTCAGCACTTCCACGCTCTCGGTGGCGAAGGCGTCCACTTGCGGCACCAGGTTCCACAGGCCGTCGTACTGCAGCGGCAGGCCGTCATAGTAGTTGCGGTAGCTTTCGAAGCCGCGGATGGTGTACTGGTCGAAGATGGTGACGGTCGAGCGACTCTCCGGTGTCACGCCCGGCACGTAGCGCAGTGCTTCGTTGACGCTGTCGGCCTGGCGCGAGCTCAGGAGTTCGTTGTCGTAGATCTCGTAGCTCATCGGCGATTCCAGCGGCTTGAGGTCGGACTTGGTGCCGGTGGTGCGGTAGCCGGTGGCGGTGACGACCACCTGCGCGGTGTCCTCGGCGACGGTCTGGGCGGTGGCGGGGATCAGGGTGGACAGGACGAGCAGGCTGGCAAGGCTGCGCATCGGGATGACAGGCGTGGGCATGGCTTTCTTTTTGTTAGTGCGAATGATAATGAGAACAATTATCATTTAGAATAGCCGTGCTGTCAACTTGCCTGCTGGGAGAGGCCCGTGCCGCCGCTTCCTCGATGCTTGAAAATCGGCACTGGTCAAACCCGATGCCAGCCGTTATAATGCGGCCTCTTTTCCCTGATAGCTCAGTCGGTAGAGCGACGGACTGTTAATCCGCAGGTCCCTGGTTCGAGTCCAGGTCGGGGAGCCAGAATTCGAAGGGCCGCATTGCAAGATGCGGCCCTTTTTGTTTTGACGCAGGGGTTTGCATATCGGCGACTCTTTTTGTCCCGCACCGTTCGCACGTCATCCCCGCGAAGGCGGGGACCCAATTCCGTTGAGCAGCCAGGAAACACGCTATCGGCCTGCAGGCGAACTTGGGTCCCCGCCTGCGCGGGGATGACGATGCATGCGTTTGTGGCCGAAATAGCAGTACCATGCCTTTTTCGAAAGGAGCCCCCATGACCCGCCCATTCAAGATCGCCGCCATCCCCGGCGACGGCATCGGCAAGGAAGTCCTCCCCGAAGGCCTCAAGGTCCTGGAGGCCGCCGCCCGGCGCTTCAAGCTGCAACTGGACTTCACCCACTTCGAGTGGGCCAGCTGCGACTACTACCTGAAGACCGGCGACATGATCCCGCCCGACTGGAAGGACCAGCTGGCCGGCATGGATGCGATCTACTTCGGCGCGGTCGGCTGGCCCGCTACCGTCCCCGACCACATCTCGCTCTGGGGTTCGCTCCTCAAGTTCCGGCGCGAATTCGACCAGTACATCAACCTGCGCCCGGTGCGCCTGTTCGACGGCGTTCCTTGTCCGCTGGCCGGCCGCAAGCCCGGCGACATCGACTTCTTCGTGGTGCGCGAGAACACCGAGGGCGAATACACGAACCTCGGCGGCATCATGTTCCCCGGCACCGAGCGCGAGCTGGTGATCCAGGAATCGGTCTTCACCCGCCACGGCACCGACCGCGTGCTCAAATATGCCTTCGAGCTGGCCAAGGCCCGCGCGCAGGCACCTGACGGTGGCCACCAAGTCGAACGGCATCGCCATCAGCATGCCCTGGTGGGACGGCCGCGCCGACGCCATCGGCAAGGACTACCCAGGCATCACCGTCGACAAGCAGCACATCGACATCCTCACCGCGCGTTTCGTGCTGCAGCCGGACCGCTTCGACGTGGTGGTCGCGTCCAACCTGTTCGGCGACATCCTGTCCGACCTCGGCCCGGCCTGCACCGGCACCATCGGCCTGGCGCCTTCAGGCAACCTGAATCCGGAGCGGCGCTTTCCTTCCTTGTTCGAACCGGTGCACGGCTCGGCGCCGGACATCGCGGGCAAGGGTGTCGCCAACCCGGTGGCGATGATCTGGTCGGGCGCCATGATGCTGGACTTCCTGGCCGGCGCGCCGGATGCCGGCCCGGAACTGCGCGCCGCCCACGACACGATCCTCGCGGCCATCGAGCAGGTCCTGCGCGACGGTCCGCGCACCGCCGACCTGGGCGGGCAGGCGCCTACCGTGGACGTGGGCAGCGCGATCGCGGCGCTGGTGGCCGGCGCCTGAGCCGGTTCAGCAGCCGCACCGGGCGGCCGCGCCCAAGCGGCCCGCTTCCATGCCGGTGGCCAGCGGATGGCCGTCGCGCTTCCAGAAGTCCAGGCCGCCCAGCAGCTCCTTCACCTTGAATCCGAGGCGCGCCAGCTTCCAGGCGCCCTTGGTCGAGCCGTTGCAGCCGATGCCGTCGCAGTAGACGACATAGGTCTTGCCGCGGTCTAGCGCAGACGTGCTGTGCTCATCCATGGTCCGGTGCGGAAAGCTGATCGCGCCGGGAATATGGCCGGCCGCATAGTGCTCCGGACTGCGGGTGTCGATCACGACGATGGCGTCGACGCCGTTCAGCAGGTCTTCCGCCAGGTCGGCGGAATCGGTGTGGTAGGCCAGCTTGGCCTGCATGAAGACGGCGCTCTGCGCGGGATCGGGGGCGGGGAATTGCAGCACCAGCGAGGGGGCGGACATGGATGGCTCCTGTGTTGACGATGCTGCCATTCTAGTCCGCGCATGGCATTATGATGGATGCCAATTCCCAGTCATCGACAAGACCAATGCCGGATGCTCCAAGTACGCCCGCCCTCTGGCTCAGCCTGTTCCAGCGCGAGGACCAGCCCGGCCTGCCGCTGCGCGAGCGCGTCTGTGCGGCCCTGCGCGGCGCCATCCGGCGCGGCGAGCTGGGGCAGGGCGCGCGCCTGCCGTCCACGCGGGTGCTGGCGGCCGACCTGGCGATTTCGCGCGTGACCGCGGAGGCGGCCTACGCGCAGCTGGAGGCCGAAGGCTATCTGGCGCGCCGCGTCGGCCACGGCACCGTCGTCTGCATCGCCTCGTCCGGCTGGCAGGCGCCCGCCCAGACCGTCCAGGGCGAAGCAGGCTTGTCGCGCCGTGGCGTCGCCATCGTCGGCACCGGCGGCTGCCACGATCCGCTCGTGCCGCGCGCCTTCTGCGCCGGTAGTCCGGACCTGCGCGCCTTCCCGGTCGAGACCTGGCGCCAGATCACGGCGCGCCAGCTGCGCAGCCAGGGCGCGGCCCTGATGGGCTATGGCGATCCGCAGGGATACGCGCCGCTGCGCGAAGCCATCGCCGCCTACCTGGCGCAGTCGCGCGGCGTACGCTGCGACGCCGGGCAGGTGGTGGTGCTCACCAGCTCGCAGCAGGCGCTGCAGCTGTTGGCCATGCTGCTGCTCGACCCGGGCGACACGGTGCATATCGAGGAGCCGGGCTATGTCGGCGCGCGCAACGCCTTTGCCGGCGCCGGCGCGCGGCTGCTGCCGGTCCCGGTCGACGCCGAAGGCATGACGCTGCCGGCGCATCCGGCGCGGCTGACTTACCTGACGCCTTCGCACCAGTACCCGACCGGCGTCACGCTCGGCCTGGGGCGCCGGCTCGCGCTGCTGGAAGCCGCGCAGTGCGACGGCGGCTGGATCGTCGAGGACGACTACGACAGCGAGTTCCGCTACGATGCGCGCCCGCTGCCGGCCATGCAGGGCCTGGACCGCCATGGCCGCGTGATCTACCTCGGCACCTTCTCGAAAGTGCTGTTTCCCTCGCTGCGCCTGGCCTATGCCGTGCTGCCGGCGGCGCTGGTGGACCCGGTGGTCAAGGCGCGCACCGTCATGGACGGCCACAGCGCCCAGCTGGCGCAGGCGGTGACGGCGGAGTTCATCGCCCACGGCCACTTCGCGCGTCACCTGCGCCAGATGCGGCTGCTGTACGCGAGCCGGCGCGCGCTGCTGCTCGAGCGGCTGCACGCGGCGGGACTGGACTGGATGGCGCCGCAGCCGGGCGCCGGCGGCCTGCAGCTGGCGGTGCGCCTGCCGGCGGGCAGCGAGGCGGCGCTCACGCGCCAGGCCGCTGCGCGCGGCATCGCCACGCCTTCGCTGTCGGCGCTCTACATGGGCGAAGGCAGGCTGGACGGATGGCTGCTCGGCTTTGCGGCCCTGCAGAACGAGGAGATCAGCGCCGCGGTCGCGGCGCTGGGGGCGCTGCATCTTTAGGGCTGACTGGCCGCCTCGGAACGCAACCAGGCCAGCGCGGCCTCGACCTGCGGCGCCGGGGTGTGGCCCGCGCTGCGCACGAGGTGGTAGGTGTGGCCGGGGATCGCGGGGCCGAAAGGCCGCACCAGGCGTCCCGCCGCGATCTCGTCCGCGAGCAGCGCGAGGCTGAGCAGGGCGATCCCCTGGCCCGCGAGCGCCGCCTGGATCGCGTGGCCTTCGTCCGAGAATCGCAGCCCGCCCTTGGGCGCCCGCCACGGCAGGCCGGCGGCTGCGAACCAGTTCTTCCAGGTGGGATTGAGCGGATGCTGGCGGCTCCACTTGAAATCGATCAGCGGCAACGTGGCCAGGTCGGCCGGCGCGGCCACGCCCAGCGCGGGGCTGGCCAGCGGAGCGAAGCTGTCGGTGAACAGCGCTTCCGACACCATCCCAGGATAGGGGCCGCGTCCGTAGCGGACCGCCAGGTCGGCATGGTCGGCGCCCAGGTCCACCGCCTGGTCCGAGGCATGCAGCTCCAGGTCGATGTCCGGGTGCAGCCGGCGGAAGCGCGCCACCCGCGGCGCCAGCCAGCGCGCCATGAAGGCATTCGTCGCCGAGATCGTGACCACGCGCCGGGTCTTCTTCTTGTCCAGCCCCTGCAGGACCATCTCGAAGGCATTGAAGCCGTCGCGCAGGACAGGATAGAGCGCCTGGCCGGCCTCGGTCAGGACCACCTTGCGCACCTGCCGGTCGAACAGCGCGAGGCCGGTGTACTCCTCCAGGGAGCGGATCTGGTGGCTGATGGCGGTCGGCGTGACCGCGAGTTCGTCGGCCGCCAGCTTGAAGCTGCCGCGCCGGGCCGCCGCTTCGAAAGCGCGCAATGCCGAGAGGGGAGGGAGTCGCCGCATGGCTTGATAGATGAAATAAATTCAGCTTATGCCTGACAACTTCGAGTTTGTCAACGCGGGGGCGGGCGCCTATCGTACCGCTACCGCCTCGCGGGACAGGTCCCGCGGCATTCTTCCAAGGAGTCCACCATGTTTGAGCGCGTCATCACCCAGCCCGACAACTACGAACCCTTCCTGCTTTCGCAAGGCATCAAGTTCGGCGACTTGCTGTTCATCTCCGGCCAGGCCGGCGCGGGCGACGACGGCAAGATCGTCGAAGGCGGTTTCCGCGCCCAGGGCGAGCAGGCGTTCGCCAACCTGGCCCGCGCGCTCGAAGCCGGCGGATCGAGCCTGAAGGACGTCGTCAAGGTCACGATTTTTGTGACCGACATGGGCAATTTCAAGGAGGTCGTGGAACTGCGCCGCCGCTTCTTTTCCGCGCCCTACCCGGCCGACACCATCGCCGAGATCAAGGCCTTGTACGACCCGAAAGCCATGATCGAAATCGAGGCCATCGCCGCCGCCGGCGCGGGCGGGGAGCGCTGAGATGGGCGCCAGCGAGCTGCGCGGCTGCGCGCCCCACCAGCAACTGTTCGACCCCTTCAGCATGGGCCGCCTGGCGCTGCAAAACCGCCTCGCGGTGGCGCCGATGACCCGCGTCAGCGCCACCACCTACGGCTGCGCGACGGCCGACATGCAGGCCTATTACAAGGCCTTCGCGGAAGGCGGCTTCGGCCTGGTGATCACCGAAGGGATCTATACCGACAAGGCCTATTCGCAGGGCTATTTGTACCAGCCCGGCCTGTCCGACGGCGTGCAGCGCGATGCCTGGGCGCCGCTGGTACACGCCGTGCACGCGGGCGGGGCGCTCATCGTCGCGCAACTGATGCATGCGGGCGCGCTGTCGCAGGGGAACCCCTACCGCAGCGAGACGCGCGGCCCCTCCGTCGTGCGCCCGAAAGGACAGCAGATGCATTTCTACCGCGGCAACGGCCCCTACCGCCTGCCGCAGGCCATGACCGAGGAGGACATCCTGGATGCGATTCGCGGCTTCGCCGATGCGGCGGCGCGGGCGCGCGAAGCCGGTTTCGACGGCGTCGAGATCCACGGCGCCAACGGCTACCTGCTCGACCAGTTCCTGAGCGAAGGGAGCAACCTGCGCGAAGACCGCTACGGCGGCGACCTCGAACGCCGCCTGCACCTGGTGTGCGAAGTCGCGGGCGCGGTGCGCAACGCGGTGGGCGACGATTTCACGGTGGGCGTGCGCATCTCGCAGGCCAAGGTCAATGATTTCGAGCACCGCTGGCGCGGCGGCGAAGCCGATGCGGCGGCCATCTTCGGCACGCTCGGCAGGCTGCCGGTCGACTACCTGCACACCACCGAGTTCGAAGCCTGGAAGAGCGCCTTCGGCAGCGGCCCGAGCCTGGCCGCGCTGGCGAAACGGCATGCCGGGCTGCCCGTGATCGCCAACGGTTCGCTGCACGATGCGGGGCGCGCGGCCGCCTTGCTCGACGGCGGCGAGGCCGACCTGGTGTCGCTGGGCCGCGGCGCGCTGACGCATGCCGACTGGCCGCGCCGCCTGCGCGCGGGCGAGCCGACCGGGGAATTCGACCCCGCCATCTTGTCGCCTATCGCCGACCTGGCCAACGCGGCCTGCCGGCGGGCCGCGCGGGGCCCGCGTCCCGGCTGATGTTCAGCTAGCCGCGCGGGCCTTGTCGACAATGCCGCCGAGGCGCGCGCGCAGGCCGGGAAGACCCGCGGTGGCGATGCCGAATTCCGTCTCCAGCAGCCCGACGATCTCGTCCACGCTCCCGAGCTGGCGGGTGCTGGGCGCCCCATCCAGGCCGTAGAAGCTGTAGCGGGTGTTGTTGATGACATGCCGCCCGCTCACCGTGGTGCGCACGGCCACCAGGTCGCGCGTGAAATGCGAGGCCGGATTGGTCGAGACGTACCAGTTGCTCATCTCGAAGTCCGGCTGGTAGGCGGGCGCCATCTCGAAGATGTAGAGCGGCTCCCAGTCGCCCGTGAGCCGGGCTTCCAGGCGGTAGCCGGCCGGGTCGTCCATCACGCGGTAGGCGCCATGCGGCGTGGACTGCGCGAGCCCGGACGCCAGGCGCAGCGGCGCGGTGAGCGTGGCGCGGCCGAATCCCGTGTCCGCGATCCAGGTTTCGCCTTCGGCCTCGACCAGCACCAGCATGTGGGTGCGCGGCGTGATCACCCCTTGCGGCACGTTCAGGCGCACGCGGGCTACCAGCGGCCGGGTCGTGAAGCCCAGGCTGGCGAGGGCATGCCCGAACATCAGGTTGTGCTCGTAGCAGTAGCCGCCGCGCCCCTGCGTGAACTTGTCCAGCAGCGCAGGGATGTCCAGCCTGACCGGCACGCCGGTGAGCGGGTTCAGGTTCTCGAAGGGCAGCGTGTGGGTATGGCGCAGCTGCAGCGTCTTCAGGGCTGCGATGCTGGGCTTGCCCTCGTGGCGGTAGCCGATGAGGTCGAAATAGCGGGACAGGTCGGTCATTGCGCGAACTCCTTCAGGAGAGTGGACATGGCAGGCAGTGTAAAACCTCAAGTTAAGTCGAGGTCAAGCCCCATGTCCGCCATCGGTTCAGGGTTTGCCCGCCAGGCGGCGCAGCATGAACACCCAGTGGTCCACGTCGTCGTCCCGCGCCTTGACCGGCAGCCGCTCGTCGCGCCCGTGGGCGCGCATGTCACGCAGCGGGTGCGGGTCAGGCCGGTCTCGCCTTCGTCGGCCTCGATCAGGTCGGCGGCGCGGCCGTTCCTGGGGTTCTTGAGCCAGGCGCGCATGGCATTGCCGAGGGCGCCGCGCTCGGTCTTTTCGCGGCCGGCGAAGTAGGCGCGGGTGGTCTCGTTCATCACCGGCGTGAAGCGGTATTTTCCAGGCGCGCGAGGGCGTTCGCCAGGGCATAGATGGCGTTGTCGGCGCGCGGCTTGGACGAGTGCCCGCCGCGGTTGCGCACGGTGAACGTCTAGGTGGCGTAGGTCTTCTCGGCCGACTGCAGCGAGAAGCCGAGCGGACGGCCGTCGGAAGCGAAGGCGCCGCCGCCCTCGGCCTTGAGCTTCATCAGCGCCGCCAAGGTGGCGGCGATGCCCTGCTTGATGTCGCTGGTGCCGCGGCCATAGTAGTAGCCGTCCTTCTCGGTGAAGACGAACGGGTCCGTGTCGCCCCAGTCCTCGCGGCGGGCCTCGACCACGTCCATGTGGGCCATCAGCATGATCGGGCGTGCGCTCGGATTCGGCGCGCGCCAGCGCACGATCAGGGCCGCGACCTTCTCGTAGGGCATGACCTTGATGTCCGCCTCCGGGAATCCCGCCCTGCAGTATTCGCCCGCCAGGTAGTTCGCCATCTCCAGCAGCTTGGGGCTGCCGGGCGTGGTCGGGATATTCACCGTGCGCTCCAGCAGCTCGCGCGCCTTGGCGTGCGCCGGGTCATTGGCAGGAGTCGCGGAAACGGCGCCGGCCAGGAAGAGAGCGGCGATCGGAAGCAGTTTGCGCAGGGACATCTGGGGCACTCCGGAAGAATGGTCGTGCCTCAGTGCAACTGTTCATTTTAGCAACAACAAGCTCAGCGCAGTTGCTGGATTCGGAGCATGTTCCCGGCCGGATCGCGCACCGCGCAGTCGCGCACGCCATAGGGCTGCTCGGTCGGCTCCTGCACGATGTCGGCATCAAGGGCCTGCAGGCGATCGAACACGGCGTCCAGGTCGCGGGTGGAGAACAGCAGCATCGCATAAGTCCCCTTGGCCATCATTTCGGCGATGGTGCGGCGCTCCTCGTCGGTCACGCCCGGCGCCACGCCGGCCGGCGACAGCACGATCGAGGTGCCGGGCTGGTTGACGGGGCCGACCGTGATCCAGCGCATGGCGCCGTAGGCGACGTCCTTGCGCACCTCGAAGCCGAGGACGTCGCGGTAGAAGGCGAGCGAGGTTTCCGCGTCCTGGTGCGGGAGGAAGGTCGAGTGGATGGCGATGTCCATGGTGTGGGCCTCTTTCAGGTGGATGGAGACGCCAGCTTAGCCGGGGTCGTCGGCCCGCGCTTCTTGATTCCTGATCGGTCGCGTGACTTGCCTGGCGACGCAGGGCGGGATGCCCTCGAGGCCCTGGTTTGACTGGCTGCGGTAGACGCTGGGCGGCACGCCGGCCAGCTCGGTGAAACGGGTGCTGAAGGTGCCGAGCGAGGAGCAGCCGACCTCGAAGCAGACCTCGGTGACGCTCATGCCGCCGCGCCGCAGCAGGGCCATGGCGCGCTCGATACGCCGCGTCATCAGGTAGGAATAGGGCGACTCGCCGTAGGCGAGCTTGAACTGGCGGCTCAGGTGCCCGGCCGACATGTGGACGCCGCGCGCCAGTTCCTCCACGTTCAGCGGCTGCATGTAGTCGCGGTCGATGCGGTCGCGCACCCGGCGCAGCCGCGCCAGGTCGCGCAGGCGCAGCGCAAAGGCGGGATCATGCGCCATGGGGATGCCTCATGCGCGGGTCATGGCCGGCAGCCGGTCGAACCAGGGCTGGGCATGTTCCAGCTGGGCGGCCAGCTGCAGCAGGCTGTCCTCGCGTCCGGAAGGCGCGACGAACTGCACGCCCAGCGGCAGGCCGTCGGCCGTCCAGTGCAGGGGTACCGACATCGAGGGCGTGCCGGTGAGGTTGGAGAGCTGGGTGAAGGGCACGTAGCGCAGGTTGTCGCGCGCAATCTGGGCCACCGTGGCATCCAGCAGGCCGAGCCGCGCCAGCAGTCCCAGCACGCCGCTGCGCTGCAGGAAGCCCAGCATCGCCTGCTGCGAGGCGGGCAGGTCGCCCGCGCCATGCTTGACGGGCGGATGGGCCAGGGTGGGAGTGAGCAGCATGTCGTAGCGCTGGTGGAAACGCCCCAGCGCCCGCGCATAGGTATTCCACTGCGCCAGCTGCTCCGTCAGCGAGGGCGCGCTCGTCGCCCTGCCGAGCGTCAGCAGCAGGCGGGTCATCGGCTCGACCTCGCCGCCCTCGATGCCCAGGGCCTTGTTGCGCGCCACGATGGCCGGCACCTGGCCGAAGTAGATGTGCAGGTAGCTCTTGGCCAGGGCCGCGCCGTCGATGTCGGGCGCCGCTTCCTCCACCTCGTGACCCAGGCTGGCCAGCAGCTTGGCCGCGTGGCGCACCGCGGCCACCGCTTCCGGATGCACCTCGGCCCCGATCGGCGAGGCGGCGCTGAAGCCGATGCGCAGGCGGCCGGGCGCGCGCCGCATCAATTCCTCGTAGGGCGCGGCGGGCGGCGCGATCACGAAAGGGTCGCCCGGCTCGGCGCCCTGCAGGATGTCGAGGGCGCGCGCGCTGTCGCGCACGCTGCGCGAGAGCACGCCTTCGCTCGATGCGCCGAACCAGATCTCGCCCGCATGCGGCCCGGCCGACACCCGTCCGCGCGAGGGCCGCAGCCCGAACAGGCCGCAGCAGGCCGCGGGGATGCGGATCGAGCCGCCGCCGTCGTTCCCGGCCGCCATCGGCACGATGCCCGCCGCCACCGCCGCCGCCGCGCCGCCGCTCGAGCCGCCCGGCGTGTGCTCCAGGTTCCAGGGATTGCTGGTGCGGCCGGACAGCAGCGGATCGGTGACGCCTTTCAAGGCGAACTCGGGCAGGTTGGTCTTGCCGAACACGACCAGGCCAGCATCCAGGTAGCGCCGCACCACGGCCGCATGCTCGCGTGGGACGTAGCCGCGCATCGAGCGGCTGCCGTTGGTGGTGGGCAGGCCGGCGTAATCCTGCAGGCAGTCCTTGAGCAAGAAGGGTACGCCGGCGAAACGGCCGGCCAGCGGGCGCTCGAGCCGGGCCCGGGCTTCGTCCTCCATCAGGCGGCAGACGGCGTTGACCTGGCCGTGGACGGCGGCCTGGCGCGCGAGCGCCGTGTCCAGCAGCGCCTGCGGCGTGACGGCGCCCTCGGCAACGAGGGCGGCAAGGGAGGTGGCGTCGTGGCGCAGGTAGTCGGCGAAATGCATGGGCGGATCGCGAGCCGGGGGGCTGGCCCGAAGTTGAACTTGCCCAAGATGAAATATTCTGCCGCCGTCCTTGTCAAGGGAAAACTGCGGGCGAGGGGATCAATGCCGCCGGCGATCGGCCGGCTCGTAGAGCGCCATGCCCGCCGCCACCATGGCCGCGACGAAGAGCAGGGACTTCCAGCCGCCGGTAGCGAGCGAGGCGAGGGCGGGACCCGGGCAATAGCCGGCGATGCCCCAGCCGATGCCCCAGCCGATGCCGAACACCAGGCTGCCCAGCACCAGGCGGCGGCTGATGGCGGTCGCGTCAGCGGCGCTGCTTCTTGTCCTTGGCCGTATAGGTACGCGTGTAGAAGCCCGGCGGCTTCTTCGCCACCCAGGCGATGAAGGTCTGGATATCCTCGTGCGCGCGCAAGGCTTCCCAGGTATGGTATGTGTTGAATAATTCCCGTTCGGTGAATGCCGAGTGGATCTTGCGGTGGCAAATTTTGTGGATCGGAAATTGCTCCTTGCCCTTGTAGGTTTTCGGGACCAGGTGGTGGCGGTCGATGTTCTCCGTTCCCAGCGGCCTTCCGCACAAGGGGCACAGCTTGTCGCTCATGCGTGCTCCGGCTCGTTGGCTCTTCCTCTAGATGGAGGCGCGGGCAATCCTTGCAAGGTATCGCCCGTCAATACCGCGCACGCTAGGAGCGAGCCCGGCGCTTGTGACAAGTTAATGATGTAGAATTAACGCTTACCATTTTGCAATAGATTTGGTAAGACCTTGCGTATCCCGTGCTCTGAAAGCGATGCCGTTGCAATGATCGAAGACGATTCCTCTGCCTGCTCCGTGCTGCTGATCGACGATGAGCCGTTTGCGCAGGACATCATCGCCCACAACCTCCAAGGCTGCCTTCAGCATACGCTGTGCTACGAATCGAGTGCGGCGCGCGCCGTCGAGGTGGCGCGCGAGGTGAAGGCGACCGTGGTGCTGGTCGACCTGCGCATGCCTGGTGTGGGCGGCTTCGAGGTCACCGCCAAGCTGCGCGCCCACCCCGAGACCGAAGACATCCCCGTCATCCTGCTCTCGTCCGAGGACGATCCCGACATCAAGGCCAAGGCCTTCGCCGTGGGCGCCAACGACTACCTGGTCAAGTGGCCCGACCCGCGCGAGCTGGTGGCGCGCGTGCGCTACCACAGCGGCGCCTGCATCGCGCGGCGCCAGCGCGACCAGGCCTTCGCCTCGCTTCGCCTGAGCCAGGAACAGCTGGCGGCCAGCCAGTCGGCCCTGCACCAGGCCCAGAAGATGGAAGCGATCGGCCAGCTGACCGGCGGCGTGGCCCACGACTTCAACAACGTCCTGCAGATCATCGGCGGCAACCTGCAGCTGCTCAAGCTGATCGGCGGCATGAGCGACGCCGGGCGCACCCGCGTCGAGATGGCCCTCAACGGCGTGGAACGCGGCGCCAAGCTGGCGTCGCACCTGCTCGCCTTCGCGCGGCGCCAGCCGCTGCAGTCGGTGGTGATCGATCCCGGCAGCCTGCTGCGCGAGATGGACGACATGATGCGCCGCGTGCTCGGTCCTGGCGCGCGCGTCGTCACCGAGATCGCCCCGGACCTGGGCAGCACCATGGTCGACCCCAACCAGCTCGGCAACGTGCTGCTGAACCTGGCGATCAATGCGCGCGACGCCATGTCCGACAGCGTCGCCGGCAGCGGCACGCTGACCATCACGGCGCGCAATGCCTATGGCGCCGACGGCCGCAGCGCGCTGCCGCCCGAGGTGCAGCGCGGCGACTACGTGGTGCTGGAGGTGAGCGATACCGGCAAGGGCATGCCGCCCGAAGTGATGCAGCGCGCCTTCGAGCCCTTCTTCACCACCAAGCCGACCGGGCAGGGCACCGGCCTGGGCCTCGCGATGGCCTACGGCTTCGTCAAGCAGTCCGGCGGCGAGATCGTCCTGCGCAGCGAGCCGGGACGCGGCACCACGGTATCGATCTACTTGCCGCGCAGCGATGCCGCGCCGGCGGCGAGCGAGCCGGAACATGCGCCCTGCCTGGCCGGGGGACTCGAAACCATCCTGGTGGTGGAAGACGAGGATGACGTGCGTTCCGCCACCTGCGGCATCCTGTCCGCGCTCGGCTACCAGGTGCTCGAAGCCGGCGACGCCGCCAGCGCGGTGGGCATCATCGACAGCGGCCGCCATATCGACCTGGTATTCACCGATGTGATCATGCCGGGACCGGTGAGCAGCCTGCAATTGGGAGAAGTCGTGCGCGAGCGCCTGCCGGGCGCCCAGATCCTGTACACCTCGGGCTATGCCGAAGGCGTGCTGGCGCACGAGGGCAAGCTGGACGCCTCGGTGCACCTGCTGCAGAAACCCTACCACCCGGATGCACTCAGCGCGCGCATCCGCCACCTGCTGCGCCGGCGTGCGCGCAGCGTGGCCGGCCATGCGTCAACCAGATCGGCGGGCGAGGCTCACTTCGGCTTGACGTAGCGGCGCGAGCCCGGCGGCGGTTCGTTCAGCACGGCCCAGAAGATGCCGAGATCGGCGATCGCGCGCACGAACTCATTGAAGTCCACCGGCTTGACCACATAGGCGTTCACGCCCAGCGCATAGCTGCGGATCACGTCCTGCTCTTCCTTGGACGAGGTCAGCATCACCACCGGGACCGGCTTGAGGAGTTCGGTCTCGCGGATCGCCTTCAGCACTTCCAGTCCATCCACTTTCGGCAGCTTGAGGTCGAGCAGGATCACGGCCGGATTGCCGACCGGGCGCGCCGCGAACTCGCCGCGCCGGTTCAGGTAGTCGAGCGCCTCGGCGCCGTCGCGCACGACCACGACTTCGTTCGCGAGCTGGCTTTTCGACAGCGCGATGAGCGTGAGCTCGAGGTCGTGGGGATTGTCTTCCACCAGCAGGATGGGCTTGAGCATGATGCGGCCTTACGGGGTTGGGGGTTGTTGCGGGATGCTGAACGAGAAGGTGGCGCCTTCGCCCTGCACGGATTCTGCCCACACGCGGCCGTTATGGCGCTCGACGATGCGGCGCACGTTGGCCAGGCCGATGCCGGTGCCCTGGAAGTCTTCCATGCGGTGCAGGCGCTGGAACACGCCGAACAGCTTGTGCACGTAGTCCATGTTGAAGCCGGCGCCGTTGTCGGCGACGTGGAACACGGTCTCGTGCTCGCCCTCGTCGGCCCAGATCCGGATCACGGCCGGGTCGCGCCCGCCGGTGAACTTGACCGCGTTGGCCAGCAGGTTGTAGACCGCCAGGTGCAGGAAGCTGGGGTCGGCGTAGACCTCGGGCAGGTGCTCGAGGTGCCAGTCGACGTTGCGGCTGCCGATGTCGAGGCCCAGCTTGTCGATGCAGGCCGAGACCAGGTCGTTCATGTCGACCGTGGTCGGGCGCAAGGCCGCGCGGCCCATCTGCGAGAACGACAGCAGGTCGTCGACCAGCTTGCCGGCCAGGCGCGCCGAATCCTTGATGTTCTTGAGGAAGCGCTGGCGCCGGCTGGGATCCTCGGCGCCGGCGGATTCCAGCAGCAGGTCGGAGAAGCCGACGATGTGGCGCAGGGGCGCGCGCAGGTCGTGCGAGACCGAGTAGGAGAAGGCTTCGAGTTCCTTGTTGGCGCGGCCCAGTTCCTCGGCCAGTTCGGCCATCTGCTCGGCGCGCTCGAGCGCGATGCCCAGCAGGGCGGAGCGGAATTCGACGGTCAGCTCGATCTCGGCCTGGTGCCAGGGTAGGCTGTGGCCGTGGATGGTCTCGCGCCAGGCGGCGAAGCTCTGGCGCGGCGAGAGCTGGGTCGGTGATCCCGGCGGAGCCATCTTCTCGTACGGATTGCCGGCCCATTCGATGACCTGCACCAGCTCGGGGCGGAACCACAGCAGGTAGTGCTTGTGGATGCGCGAGATCGGCAGCGCCAGCAGGCCGCTGGCGTTGCGGATCATGTCCTGGGCCGGCGGGTAGCTCGCCGCCAGGTGGCTGGTGTGGAACACCTCGGTATGTCCCTGCACGGCGAGCCAGGTCGAGAGGGCGCGGATCGCCTCCTCGTCCGGCGTGTCGCCATAGGTCATGACGCGCTCGTCGGCGACGATCGCCACCCCGCCGGCGCGCGCGAAGCGCAGCAGCTCCGGAAAGACCCGGCTCATGTTCTCGAGGAAGTCGCTGCCCTTGGTCAGCTGGCCCATCAGCTCCACCATCACGCGCCGCACGTCGAGGCGGAACTGCAGCTCGGCCGCGTCCTCGCGCGACTCGATGCACAGCGCCAGGATCTGGCCCAGCTGCTCGCAGGCGGTGCGCTGCTCGACCGGCACCGGACAGGGCGTGGCGTTATGGCAGGAGATCAGGCCCCACAGCTGGCCCTTGACGATCAGCGACACCGACATCGAGGCCAGGGTCCCCATGTTGCGCATGTACTGCAGATGGATCGGCGAGACGCTGCGCAGGGCCGCGAAGGACAGGTCGTTGGCCGCGCCGGTGACCGGATTGCGCGCCGGGACCAGCGGGGCCGGCTGGTAGTTGGCGTCCTGGATCAGGCGGATCGGCGACAGCGTGTACAGTTCGCGCGCCTGGGCCGGGATGTCGCTCGCGGGGAAGGACTGGCCGAGATAGGAATCGTAGTCGTCGGCCTTGGCTTCGGCCACGACGCGGCCGTGACCGTCCGGGTCGAACTGGTACACCATCACGCGGCCGAAACCGGTGACCGAGCGCACATGGCGCGCGGCCAGCTCGGTCATGGCCGGGATCGAGGCATGCTGGCTGACCTTCGCGAGGAAATCGCTGATCAGGGGGTAGAGGTGGCGGAAGTCCGCGGGCCGCGGACGGTCGACCCCCTCGAATTCGGCGATGACCAGGCCGTCCCACAGGTGGGCCAGCACGTCGAAGTGGGCGCCGTTCTCCAGGCTGACCGTGCCCAGGTAGAGCGGGCGGGCGCCCAGGGCGCCGCGCGACAGCTCAGGCGCCAGGCGCGCCTGCGCGGCCTCGCCGACGACGCGCGCCAGCGGCTGGCCGGCGGCCTGTTCGGCGCTCACGCCGGTCCATTGCGCCAGGTTGGCGCTGGCCTGCAGCACCTCGAACGCGGGGGCGGGCGACAGGGTCAGCATGAAGCCATGCGGCTGGATGCTGCCGGGTGTGCGGATCGGCTCCTGATCGCAGGCGCTCAGGTCGAGTTGTTCGGGGGCTGGCGGGATCATTGTGCCTTGAAGAAACGAGCTTGGAGAAACAGGACAGTATTGTAACGTGAAACCGACGGACGCTTTACAAGTGCGGCGGCACCGTATCGACGCATGGCGGCCGGCCGGGCGCGTGGGCGGTTATGGATGAGCGGTAGTATGATAGGATCATTTTAGGTCCATCTTTTCAGGAAGCATTCTCCATATGGACAGTATGTCGTCCCCCGTCCAGAAAACGATCACCGACGAGCAGCGTCTCCAGTACCTGGTTGCCGGCATCAGCGACTACGCGATCTACATGCTCGATCCGCAGGGCTACGTCACCAGCTGGAACGCGGGCGCGCAGCGCTTCAAGGGCTATGCCGAGCAGGAAATCCTGGGCGAGCATTTTTCGCGCTTCTACACGCCCGAGGACCGCGCCACCGGCCTGCCTGCGCGCGCGCTCAAGCACGCGCTGGAAGACGGCAAGTTCGAAGCGGAGGGCTGGCGCGTGCGCAAGGACGGCACCCGCTTCTGGGCCCACGTGGTGATCGACCCGATCTACGACGAGCACGGCACGCTGCTCGGCTACGCAAAGATTACCCGTGACGTCACCGAACGCAAGCACACCGAGGATGCCCTGCGCGAAAGCGAGCAGCGCTTCCGCATCCTGGTGCAGGGCGTGACCGACTACGCGATCTACATGCTCTCGCCCGAGGGCGTGGTCACGAACTGGAACGTGGGGGCCGAGCGTATCAAGGGCTATTCCTATGACGAGATCGTGGGCAGCCATTTCTCGCGTTTCTATACCGACCAGGACCGCCTGTCCGGGGTGCCGGCGCGCGCGCTGGGCACGGCGGGCCAGGTCGGCCGCTACGAGGCCGAAGGCTGGCGCGTGCGCAAGGACGGCACCCGCTTCTGGGCGCACGTGGTGATCGACGCCATCCGCGGTGAGACCGGCGAGCTGATCGGCTTTGCCAAGATCACGCGCGACCTGACCGAAAAGAAGCAGGCGGCCGAAGCGCTGGAGAAGACCCAGGCGGCGCTGTTCCAGTCGCAGAAGATGGAATCGATCGGCCAGCTCACCGGCGGCATCGCGCACGACTTCAACAACCTGCTGTCGGTACTGGCCAGCGGCCTGGAAGTACTGACCATGCAGCGCCAGCACGGCAGCGACCTCAAGACCCTGGACAGCATGCGGCGCGCGATCGACCGCGGCGCCACGCTCACCCAGCAGCTGCTGGCCTTCGCGCGCCAGCAGCCGCTGCAGCCCGAGACGCGCAACGTCAACCGCCTGATCACCGGCTTCGAATCGGTGCTGCGGCGTGCCGGCAACACGTCGATCGCCTTCGAGGTCAAGCTCGACCCGCAGGTGCGTAACACCGTGGTCGACGCGGCGCGCTTCGAGTCCGCGCTGCTCAACCTGGTGGTCAATGCGCGCGACGCCATGCCCGAGGGCGGCCGGATCGAGATCGCCACCGCCAACGCCAGCCTGGCCGACGGCGAGGTCGACAGCCTTCCTGCCGGCGACTACGTGCGCCTGACCGTGACCGACACCGGCACCGGCATGGACCCCGACACCGTGAGCCGCGCCTTCGAGCCCTTCTACACCACCAAGGAAGTGGGTAAGGGCACCGGGCTGGGCCTGTCGCAGGTGTACGGCTTCATCAAGCAGTCGGGCGGCGAGATCGCGATCCGCAGCAAGCTGGGCGAGGGCACGACGATCGCCATCTACCTGCCTGCCGCCTCGTCGCAGGACCATGAGTACCGCAAGGCCGACACCGAGACGGTGCTGATCGTCGAGGACGAGCCGGACCTGCTCGACGTGGCGTCCTCGCTGTTCATGAGCATGGGCTACGACGTGATGACCGCCGCCAGCGGCCAGGAAGCGATGAACGTGCTGGCCAGCCGCGACGTCGACATCCTGTTCACCGACGTCGTCATGCCCGACGGGATCAACGGCATCGACCTGGCGGCCTTCACCCGCGAGAACTACCCGCACATCAAGGTGATGCTGGCCTCGGGGTATCCGCAGCCGGCGCTCAAGCTGGACCGCGCGAAGCTGGGGGAGTTTGCGTTTGTGAGCAAGCCGTACAGGTTGTCGGATCTGGCGCGCAGCTTGCGCAGCGTGCATTGACAACCGGCGGCTGTTGAAGGCGTCGGCGTAGGTAATTCAGGCCACTGGCCTGATTTCCCGCCGACGCGGTGATCACTATCCGACGGTCCGCCGCGCTACAACCCAAAAATAATATCGCTGATCTTCTCGTACAGCGCATCCGCCGATGGCCCCTTGTTCGGCCAGTTCACAATATCGAAGTGGTCATACCCGCGCCATGTCCCCAGGTAATTCCAGCTTCCCTTGACCGAGGTCCCGTCGAAGTCCCGCACCGGATGCCCGTTCGGCGCGCGCATGCTCACCGTGTTGACCACGCCGTCGTTGGCGAACCAGTCGCTGTCGATGCGCTGCCGTCCCGGCGCATCCTGGGTATAGCCGCCGATCCCGCGCTGCAGCGGCGAGGGCGCGATCCATTCGCCCGCGAACAGCTTGAAGTAGGGGATCATGTCGGCGCGCGGGTACTGAAAGGCCGTGGTCTGGATGGGCGCGATCACGCGGTCGGTGTCGTTGCAGCACCAGCTGCCGGCCTCGGTGGCGAGGGTGCCCACCGAGTAGTAATAGACCAGGGGCGAGGTGCGCGCCCAGCGGTTGAAGTCACGTGCGCCGTCCGGCGCCAGTTCCCATTGCGCGGCGCGGTGGCTGAGCAGCTCGCGCAGCGGCGTGCGCAGGCTGGGGGCGATGTCGAACACGGCGTCGCTGAGCGTGGTGCCGTTGTGCGGGGACGAGATGGTGGTCACGCTGCGGATCCACCCCAGCTTGCCGCCCCGGTACAGCTCGCCGTCGCCTTCATCCTCGGGCGAGCCGTGCTCGAGCAGTTCGACCAGGGCACGGATCGTGGTGCCGCCCTGGCTGTGGCCGATCATGTGGATCGGGTGCGCGGCGTCCCATGCCGGATAGAACGCCAGCGGATAAGCCTGCGGATTGTCGGCGGGGTCGGCGGCCCAGCATTTACCTGGGGGCTTCTGCGCCTGGCCCGGCGTCCCGTACTTGCGCACGTGGGCCGCGCCGTAGTCGACGCAGCCGCCCTTGATCTGGGCATACAGCTCGGCCGCCCGGTCCCAGTTGGAGCTGATCGGCCCCACCGCCGCCGCGAACACATTGCGCGGGCCGTGGTAGACCTGCATGTGGCGCGCGATGTCGCCGTAGCCGCCCCAGTAGTTGAAGCCGCTGTGCTGGAATTCGTCCGGGCCGAAGCCGAGCACGCCGTGCACCAGGATGACGGGATAGTTATTGGCGGCGCAGGCCGGCGCACAGCAGGCGCTCGCCGCCAGCAAGGCGGCCGCGCAGGCTTGAAAAAGGCGCAACATGGGATTCTCCAGTCGATGAGGCGTCAGCCACATTGTCGGAGGAGGCGGGAAGGGGCGGTTTGCGCTGCGTCGGGTGGCAGCGCATCAAGCCGCTTTAGCGCACGGAAACAGTGCGCGGCAGGCTTGACAGCCTGCCGGCCTGATCAGCGCGTGGTGCTGCCCACCGAAGTGGTCGGCGCCGATGTCGCAGCAGGAGCGGGCGCCGGGGACAGCGAGGCGGTCGCGGCGGCCTTCTCGGCGGCGTCGATGCGCTCGCCGGTCCAGACCACGTAGTCGTCGACCGAGTACAGGCGGCAAGGCTCGGTGCTCTTGGCGCTGCAGGTGGCCAGTGCACGGCCGTCCGGGTCTTCGCCTTCCTCGGCCCAGGTCCAGGCGCCGCTCGGCGACACCGCGAAGGCGCGCGGCGTCATCTTGGTCAGGTACTCCTGGTAGGCGCGCTTGCCGTGCTCGGACAGGAAGGGCACGGCCCCGATGTCGTCGACGCGCGCGTAATCGGTCTTGGCCGGGCTGGGCGGCGGCGGCACCTCGTGCAGCACCTCGGTCGGCATGCCGACCTGCTTCAGGAACTTCTCGGTGTCTTCCAGCCACACCTTCTCGCCGTCGCGGCTGGCCAGCATGCCGTGGGCGTCGCGCTTGAAGGGCTCGAACTCGACCAGGCGGCCACGTCCACCCGCGCCTTCGAAGGCGGCGTGCATGCGCTTGGCCAGTTCCGGACCGAACAGCGAATCGTTCTTGCCGTACATCCAGAGCGTCGGCACGGTGTTCTTGGCGCCGTATTCGGCGAAGGCCGACACCAGTTGCGAGCGCCAGGCGCAGCGGTCGCTGTCGTCGCGCAGGCCGCCGGCGAAGTTGATCAGGCCGCGCACACCCGGCAGCGGCTGGGCGCCGAGGGCGATCGTGGCCAGGCCGCCATACGACTGGCCGGCGACCACGATGTGCTCCTTGTCGATCCAGGGCTGCTGGCGCGCATAGTCGAGGGTGTCGCGGATGTCCTCGGCCTGGCTATAGCCGTTGGCGGTCATGTCGCAGCCGTGGTCGGCGTAGCGGCCGGTGGAGTTGGCGAAGCCCTGGCGCATCGGCACCATCACGGCATAGCCGCGCTTCACGAAGGCGCTGGCCATGTGATAGAAGCGGTCGCGCGGCTGCAGGCTGGGGCGGCCCGGGTCCTTGCCGTGGTTGATGATGATGAGCGGGAAGGGGCCGGGACCATTCGGCTGGAACACGGTAGTCTCGAGCATCGCCCGGTCTTGCGGACCCGCAGGCACCTGAACGATGTGTTCGTTCATCCGGTAGTCGAGCTGCAACTCCTGGTTGATCGCGTAGCCCGGCGCCATGGCCAGGGCCGCCACGAAGAGCGTAGAGAGGGTAGGGACAGATGGACGTGCTCTTAACATATCTACTCTGGACAGCTGCCGATGCGGAACAATTTCCTCATGGAATAAATTGATTCTAGGCAGGCTGAATAGGCAGAGCAATATCCGTTTCGGCAACTCGGGCGTTAAATTTTTGCGTGTGGCAAAAAGAGCTATTCCTTTGGTTATCGGATGGGCGTCTGGCGTGCTTTTTCCTGCTTGGGCGACTGCGCTACAATCGCCAACCGTCTGTTCAATCGCCGCATGAGCCAATCCATTTCCAAACGTCCGACCTGCGCCAGCTGCCTGCGCGCCGCGTCCGCCTGCATCTGCCGCTGGATCGCACAGGTGGAGACCCAGGCCGCGCTTCTCGTGCTGCAGCATCCGCTGGAGGTGCACAACGCGAAGAACAGCGCGCGCCTGCTGCACCTGAGCGTGGCCGGCAGCGAACTGGTGGTGGGGGAGACCTTCGACGCGGCGCAGCTGGAGGCATTGCTGCATGCGGATGGGCGCGAGCCGGTGTTGCTCTACCCCGACACCGCAGGCGACCCGCTGCTGCCGGCGCCGCCCGCGCCAATCGCGCCACCGGCCGGACAGGTGCGGCTGGTAGTGCTGGACGCCACCTGGCGCAAAAGCCGCAAGATGCTCTATCTGAACCCGGCGCTGCAGCGCCTGCCGCGCCTGGCGCTGATGAACGTGGCGCCCTCGAACTACCGCATCCGCAAGGCGCACGCGCCGCACCAGCTGTCGAGCCTGGAGGCGGCGGCGCTGGCGCTGGGGCAGCTGGAGGGCGATCCGGAGGCGTGCCGGCCGCTGCTGGATGCTTTCGGCGGCTTTGTGCAGCAGCAAGCCGCCTACGACCCGCACTTGAATCGATCCTGATGTCGGCGTACCATACTGTATAAACGTACAGTATGGAGCAGCCGTGTCAGACCCCAGACCCCCAATTCGCCGCGAGCCCGTGGAAGAGCAGCCGATGCTCGGCCCGCTGCCTGCCGCAGCACGCAAAGGGCGGGGCGCGGTGTCGAATTTGCAAGGCCGCTACGAGGTCAACGGCCGCGAACGTTTCGACGACGGCTGGGGGGAGGACGAAGGCGGTGCGCCGGCACTCAAGACGGTGGTTACCGACGAAGTCGCCAAGAGCATCCTCACACGCAACGCTTCTCCCGACATTCCCTTCAATGTCTCGCTGAATCCCTACCGCGGCTGCGAGCACGGCTGCATCTACTGCTTTGCCCGGCCCACGCATGCCTATCTCGGGCTGTCGCCGGGGCTGGATTTCGAAAGCCGTTTGTTCGCCAAGGTCAATGCGCCCGAGTTGCTGCGGCGCGAGCTGGCCAAGCCGGGCTATGTGCCCGAGAACATCGCCCTCGGCGTCAACACCGACGCCTACCAGCCCTGCGAGCGCGAGCTGAAGATCACGCGCCGGGTGCTGGAGGTGCTTCACGAATGCAGGCATCCGGTGGGGCTGATCAGCAAGTCTTCGCTGATGGAGCGCGACATCGACATCCTCGCGCCCATGGCCGAGCAACGCCTGGCTTGCGCGGCCGTGACGCTGACGACGCTCGACCCGCGCATCTCGCGCACCCTGGAACCGCGCGCGGCGGCGCCGGAACGGCGTCTGCGCACTATCCGTACGCTGAGCGAGGCGGGCATTCCGGTGAGCGTGAGCGTGGCGCCCATCATTCCTTTTGTCACCGAGCCGGAGATCGAGCGCATCCTCGAAGCGGCCTTCGATGCCGGCGCGAGCGGGGCGCACTATGTGGTGCTGCGTTTGCCGCACGAGGTCAATCCGCTGTTCCAGGAATGGTTGCAGGCCCATTTCCCCGACCGCGCGCAGCGGGTGATGAATCGCATTCGCGACATGCGGGGCGGGAAGGATTACGACAGTGACTTTTCCACGCGCATGGCGGGGGAGGGCGTGTGGGCGGATCTGATACGCCAGCGTTTTTACAAGACTGTCGAGAGGCTGGGCATGACCGAATTGCGTGGACGGTTCGGAAGGCTTGATACCTCGCAGTTCAGGAGGCCGCTGATGGTGCCGGCGGCGACGAGCAAACAAGGCAGGAAGGCGGCGGGACAGTTGGATCTGTTTTGATCTGATTCTGTGGTGCTGCAGGAGCCGCGCCACAGTATTACTCAAGGTTACGTCCGCTTTCGACCCAAAGCGGACATCGCCCTCAGCTAGTTTCGATACGTGTCAATGTCAATTTTTGCGCCAACCGTGTGTATGAACTGGATCACCGCCGGGTCGAATCCAATGGCAGGCATCGAAGCATCTTCATTTTGGTCAATCCAAAGTACAACTTGAAACACACACCTTAGATTGAAAACCGTCTTTGCCTCGGCCAGTTTGTGCACAAAAGGAACGAGTCGTTCGACAAGCTGTTCAGACATCTCATAAACGTCAATGACGTCAGCTTCGACTCTGCCTGCTGAAACCGCCCAGGACGAGTACCGAGGAAGGGGAACATCAGGCCTGCGCTGTCCTTTGCGGCGCACGTCAGTCGCAGCGCAGCCAACGTAGATGCTTACGTCGGCAGGGTCAAAGTCATCGCCATACATAGCGAAATACACTTCACCGATACTTGCCATGCTTCTCCTAGTTCAGTCGCTGTCCGCTTTTGGCCGAATTCGGCCGTTGAGCTTAGCATATCAGATTGCCATGACCGAAAATCGCAGACTGTCACGAAGAGCCGACCCGCCTTGAAACGGACATGAGCAGCCAAATATCATTCGGCTTCAACTTTCAATTCAAAGATCAGAACCTGTAGGTCGCGAACCAAGACGCGTATCGGGCGCCAGAATGCGTCGACAATCGTTAAAGAATCATCTTCGTCTTCACTGTCGAAATATTCAAGGTTGGTTCCGATTTGACCAACGTCGTCCAAGATCCAAACGTCGCCATCATCAAATGTAATAGTGACGGGGAAGCGCGGTGAGTCTTTCATCATTACAGGATAACATCTGGTTAGAATGGAAAAATCGAAGTCTGTCACTAAGGGCAGGTACCGACCCAAAGCAGACATAGCCTTACAGGGTTGCTCTTGTCTTCAAGAATGCTAAATACTTAGGATCGTCTCTTTCAAAAATCTCGGCCCCGGCCCCCATGTAAGCTCGCATAAGCTCATCTGCAGCGCGGTCACGCTCCCCTAAGTCCAGCAATATTTGCCCGAAACGTAAATGCATGAAAGGGTTCCCAATTGAACCCGGACAGGTCATCGCGTACTCAATTGCTTCCCTGGCACTTTTCAAGAAGCCGCCCAAAAATGCTGCGTCTGCAATCGCTGCCAGTACCCAAGTTGCAGCTTCCCAGTGGTTTTTAGGTTCTGGGATCAGCTTCCAAGCACCGTTGTAAGCTCCGATCGCCTCCTTGAACTGGCGAGCTTCCGCTAAGACATCGCCGCGTGAACAATATTCTTTAATCTCTTCGTGCAAATTTTCACTAAGCTCAAGTTTATTATTCATCGGTCATCTGGGTCGACGTGCGAATTGTGTAGGTCCGCTTCTGGCCGAAACCGGACATTCGATAAGGCTTAGTTATCTACTCTAACGTCGTCGTCATTGGGTTTAATTAGGCACGTTGACGATACACTTACCGTGAAAGATTGCGCGCAGAGGCAATAGTGACTCTACCCCAAGCGACCCCATGGGGACCGGTGCGTACAGTTAAGCATCAGCGGCACGCAATTCGCTGTTGAGCGACCAAAATGCCTATGGTCCCGAACGGGACCTGGCCAATTTACCGTGCGTGCTCTAAGGCGACAATTCGGGGTGCGGAGTTGGTCGCTGGTGTCACATTAGCGTGTGGAGTCTGAGCTACCAAAGTTTTGTCTCGACATCGAACAGGTGCGTGCCGCAGTAGGATTATCTTTAATTTTCGTGGGTGGGGTACCAACCACATGACCATTAGCGTGCATCAACGGCCTACTTCTTCCGGATCTTGTTATGCACATCATTCACCATCATCAGCGCCGCCGAGCCATACAGCTTGTGATACTCCGCCACCATCTCGCCGTTGACGATTACCGGATCGGTGGCCACCATCTTCTTCGCCTCATCGATATCCGGCGTAGCAAAGATGAAGATGCCGCGGCGCCCGTCGACACCGTCGAGCGGCCCGGCCATCACCAGTTTTTTCTCGGCCGCTAGTCGCGCCATGTTGGAGAAGTGTCCCTGGAACATTTTGGTCCGCTCCGCCCCTTCCGGCATCTTGCTGGGACCCGTCTTGAGGATCACGAACACGTAAGGCCGCATGCCGCGCTCGTCGGCGCCGAGCGAGCTGGCCAGCACGCTGTCGTATTGGGGCGGTGGGGCGGCGGCTTGCTGCGCAGCGGCCTGGCCCAGCGCGCACAGCATGAGCGCGCCAAGCAGTGTCTGTTTCCACATAGGGAATCTCCTCGGATATCGTATCGGCCGTTCTGTAGCGGCATGAGAAGGCAGCCTAGCACGTTAATAGTTGAGCAACAACTGTTCCCCGCCCCGAATTTGACCCGGTCTCATGTCACTTTCTACACAAATGTGACGATCCGAGGATTTTCGCCAAAGAATACCTGTCAGAATACGCCCCTTCTTGGAACTGGCGAATAAGCAAAATAACATCGTCCAGACGTGGCGATTCGTAGCAGGGGAACACATGCGGTGGATTCAAAGGATAGGGCTGTCGGCGGGCGTCGCGGCGGCAGCCGTCTGGTTTTTGGTGCTCAACGGCATTTTTGCCGATGAAGACGCGCTACTGGTATTCGGCATCATCGGCGGCCTGATGGTGCTGCTGCGCCCGGACCGGATCTTCCATCACAAGCCGCGGCCCGAAGCCGGCAGCTGAAGCGCGTTCCCCCAGGCGTCCTCACACCCACAGCCTGTAGATCCAGAACGACTCATCCTCGATGAAGCGCTGGGTGAACTCGGTCGGCGCAAAACCCGTGATCTGCTTGACGGCACGGCTCATATGGGCCTGGTCGGCAAAACCTTCGTCCTGCGCCAGCGTGGCCCAGTCGAAGGCGCGTCCGCTTTCGAAGCGTTCGCGGGCGGCGAAGAACAGGCCCTCGGTGCGCGTCAGCGCCTGCCACTGCCGCAGCGAACGCCCGCTGAAGGATTTCACCCGCCGTTCCACCTGCCGCGCGCCCGTGGTGCGCCGCCACTCGTGCGCCTGCCATGCCAGCTTGTCCACCCAATGCCGCCCAAACTGGCGCAGCGACGGCCGATCGGAATCGCGGCCCTGCGCCAGGCGCCAGCGCGGCCCGAGGAATTCGATCAGCACCGCCATGATCGCGTCGTCGTCGGCAGCGCCCAGCAGGGCATCGAAGAATGGCGTCCACCCGGCGCCGAGCACCGCGTGCGCCGGCAGGAAGCGGTCCTGGATCGCGGCCAGGTCCAGCCCGAACAGTTGCTGCGCCACGTCCGGCGCGAAGCAGGCCATGTAACCGCGTCCGTTGGTCGGCGCCCAGCTGACGGTAGGATGCGATTGGCTGCCCGAGATGACGACCCGCGCGCCAAAGGCATGCCAGCCGTGCGCGTCGACCAGGCCGGCGTCGACGCCGTGGTACCACGACAGCGTGACCATGGGAGAGGCAGGGAAGTGCGACAGCCGCTGCGCATCGTCCAGCCTCAGGTGCGCGATGTCGCGGCTGATTAGGGCCACCAGCGCGCCCTGCAGCGCGGGTGGCGCCAGCATCAGCCGGTCGCGCGCGCCGCCGCTGTCGAACGCACGGGGGGCGCGTTGCAGCGGGTCGGGGCAGGGCGGCGCGATGTGCAGGTCGGCAAGGTCCATGAGGCCCGAGTATAAGGAGCTTGCCGCGGGCTGTCGATGTCGTTTGGATTCAAGACGCGATGCCCGCAAACGGCAAGAATGCCGGACATGACGACGCCTACTTCCTCCCGCTGCCCTTTCCATGCGGACGGCATGCCGCCCGCTCCGGTCCCTCACCCGCCCGGCGTGTGGCCGCCCGGTCCCCCAGCCGGCATCACCGGCTGGGGCCTGCTGGCCCGCATGGCGCGCGACCTGCCCGGCGTGCTTGCCGAGTGGCGCAGCACGCATGGCGATGTCGTGCACCTGCGCATCTGGCCCGAGCACCAGGTGATCGTCAGCGATCCGCAACTGGTGCGCGAGCTGCTGGTGAACCAGCACGACGCCCACATACGCTGGGAGCGCGGTATCCAGATCTTCTCCCAGGTGCACGGACGCAGCGTGCTGATCGAGGAGGGCGAACGCTGGCATGCCAAGCGCCAGGCCTTGCAGCCGGCCTTCGCGCCGAAACCGGTCAAGGCCTTCGCGCCCGTCATTGCCGCCGCATGCACCCAGGCGCTGGCGCGCTGGCCCGTTGGTCCGGCCGCGATGCCGGTCGAGAGTGCGCTGACGACGCTGGCCATGGACGTGATCATGCGCATGATGTTCTCGAGCGAGATCGGCGACGATGCCCGCCTGGCCGAGCGCGCCCTCCATCTGCTGAGTGCCGATGCGAACGACGAGATGTTCTGGCCGGCCAGCTGGCCCGACTGGATGCCGTGGAAGCGCGAGCAGCGCCGCATGAAGCGCGCGCTGAAGGCGCTGGTCGAGCGCCATGTCGCCGCGCGCCTGGCCATGCCCTACGGCGCGTGGCCGGATGACCTCCTGACCCGCCTGCTCGACCTGCACCGCGCGGACAGCGCGGCCTGGCCGCTCGACGCCGTGCGCGACGAGTGCATGACGGCTTTCCTGGCCGGGCACGAAACGACGGCCGCCACGCTCACCTGGTGGGCCTGGTGCATGGCCTCGCATCCCGAGGCGCAGGAGACGGCGCGGCGCGAAGTGGCGGCGGTGCTGGACGGCCGTGCGCCTTCGGCCGAGAACCTGCCCGAGCTCGCTTATCTTGGCCGCAGCCTGCAGGAAACCCTGCGCCTGTATCCGGCCGCGCCAATCCTGATGAGCCGCCGCGCGGTCAAGCCGATCCGCCTGGGCAGCTGGACGCTGCCGGCGCGCACCATTCTTACCGTGCCGCTGGGCCTGATGCAGCGCGACGCGCGCTGGTTCCCGGAACCGGAATGCTTCCGCCCCGATCGCTTTCTCGAGCATGGTGCGGGCGCGCCGCGCGGCGCCTTCATGCCCTTCGGGGCGGGGCCGCGCGTCTGCCTCGGCCAGCACCTGGCCCTGGCCGAGATGACGGTGATCGCGGCGATGATCCTGCAGCGCTTCAAGCTGTCGGTTCCGCAGGGTCTGCCGCCGCCGCAGCCAAGGCTCAACGTGACCCTGCGGCCGGCCACATCGCTGCAGCTGGTGCTGGAGGACCTTGCGCCGGTGGGTTGAGCTTGCGCGCGCTTCCGGCTAGGATGGCGGTCCCCGTTGGAAGGAAGCGCGATGGAAGCAGGCATGGAAGGGCAGTACGGCAGCAAACTGGTGGTATTCGTCGGCGCCGAGTCGACCGGCAAGTCGACCCTGGCGCTGTACCTGGCGCGGCAAAGCGGCGCCGAATCCGTGCCGGAAATCGGCCGCTTCATCTGGGAAGACAAGCGCGGGCAGCTCGACGCCGCCGACTATGTCGAGATCGCCGAGCGTCACCGCGATGCCGAGGATACGGCTCTCGCACAGGCGCAGGGGCCGTATGTATTCGTCGACACCAACGCGCTCACGACCCTGCTGCTCGGCCGCTGTTTCGGCCAGGTACCCGATCCGGCGCCGCCCGCGCTGCTGCGCTACGCCATCGATTGCCGCACGCGCTACCTCCACCATTTTGTCTGCGCCGACGACATCCCCTATGAAGAAGAACCGGGTGTGCGCGAGCATGCGGGCTGGCGCACGCGCATCCAGAAACTGGTGCTGGAAGACCTCGATGCGCGCCGCATCCCCTTCACCGTCCTGACAGGAACGGTCGAGCAGCGCGCGGCGCGCGTCATGCAGGTGCTGGGGGCTTTGCCGGCTTGATGCCGGACTTGATGCCGAAGGCCGCCAGGTGGCGTTCGATCTCGAACACATGCGCATCGACCTTGCCCATGTCGCGCAAGGCTTGCGCCAGGTGCAGCAGGTATTCCGCGTTCGGTCCGCTCGGGCCGCGCGCCAGCGCGATCTGGCGCGCGATGTCGCGTTCGGGGGCCGGGCCCAGGTAGGCCGCGTTCTCGTGGGTGGCGATGTAGACGATGCCCTCGGCGCTCGCACCGTCGTCGAAATGCATGTCGGTCGCCAGGCGCAGGTAGCCGTTCTTTTCGCGGTAGTCCAGGTGGGCGAATTCTTCCGGTGTCACCAGGTAGGCCATGCCGTCGCAATGCGCGCCCGCTTCGGGCACCAGGGTCACCACGCGCCCCGGCGCGGTCTCGGTGCCGCGATGGTCGTGCGAACCCTGCCAGAAGCGGCGCGCCCAGCCGCGGATGGCGGCGGGACGGCGGTCGAGGAAGGGAAAGTCGGCCTTGAAGATCAGCGAACCGTAGCCGAACAGCCAGACGCTGTCGTGGCTGTCGAACTTGTCCATGCGCCGGTTGATTGCGATGGTGTTGTGGGACATCGTGGCGGGCGGATAGTAGCGATGCCGGCCATTCTAACGCGGCGGCGTGTCGTGCACCGCCGCCTCGGCGTAGGTATGTTCCACATGCCCGAACAGGAAGTCGATGAAGCTCTCCGCGGCCGGCGACAGCGACCGCCCGGGGCGGGTGTAGACGAAGAAGCGGCGCGTCAGCTGCGGCTCCTCGATCGGGCGCATCGCCAGGCCGTAGGACGTCGCCAGGCGTTCGGCATAGGGCAGGCACACCGTCACGCCCAGGCCCGCGCCGACCATCGCCAGCGCGGTGGTCATGAAGGTCACCTCGCCGGCCGGCTTGAGCGGCACCTCGCGCAGTGACGCATGCATATCGTCCAGCAGGCGCTCGGTGAACTGGCCCTGCAGCGAAATGAAGGGATAGCGCGACACGTCGTGCCAGGTCACGCGCGCTTGTGCTTCCAGCTCGTGGCCCTTGGGGAAGACCAGGGCGAAGGGCATCTCGAACAGCGTGCGCACGTGCAGGGTGGGCGCGGGGTCGCGTTCCGGGCCGATGCCGAAATCCGCCTCGCCCGAGAGCACGCGCGCGATCACGCTTTCCACCGCCGTGTCGGCCAGGCGCACCTCGATGTCGGGATGCAGCGCGCGGTAGGCGGCCATCGCTTCCGGCAGCAGGGTGCAGGACATCAATTGGGGCGCGGCGATGCGCACGATGCCTTTTTTGAGGCGCGTATGGTCCGCCACGTTAGCCAGCGCACCGTCGAGATCATCGATCATCTGGCTAAATAGCGGGTAGAGTTCGCGGCCGATATCGGTGAGCCCAATTTTGCGTGTGCTGCGGTCGACCACGCGGGCGCCAAGGGTCTGCTCCAGTTCTTTGATCAAACCGGACAAAGCTGATTGAGTAATGTGTAAGTACTCAGCAGCAAGCGTAAAGTGGCCCGTCTTGGCGACGGCCACGAACGCGCGCATCTGACGCAAAGTGGGATTCATAAGATAGTCCGATAAATCGGGCGGAAAATACTGTTTGTATGATAGTACGTTTTGATTTGTAATGGCGAAGAACAAAGTTTTAGCAAAGGAAACACCATGAAACTCGCCACCCTCAAAACGGGCGGCCGCGACGGCACCCTGGTCGTCGTCAGCCGCGATCTCGTCACTTGCCAGGCCGTCCCCAAGATCGCCCGCACCCTGCAATGCGCGCTCGACGACTGGAACAAGGTCGCGCCGCAGCTGCAGAAGGTCTACGACAAGCTCAATGCCGGCACCGCCGACAAGGCCGAGTCCTTCATCGAGGAAGAATGCCATTCGCCGCTGCCGCGCGCCTACCAATGGGCGGACGGTTCGGCCTACATCAACCACGTCGAGCTGGTGCGCAAGGCGCGCAACGCCGAAGTCCCGGCCTCCTTCTATACCGATCCGCTGATGTACCAGGGCGGCTCGGATTCCTTCGTCGGCCCCAACGACACGATCATGGTCCAGTCCGAGGAATGGGGTGTCGACCTCGAAGCCGAGGTGGCCGTGGTCACCGGCGACGTGCCGATGGGCGCCACGCCTGAACAGGCCGCGGGCGCGATCCGCCTGGTCATGCTGGTCAACGACGTCTCGCTGCGCAACCTGATCCCGAACGAGCTGGCCAAGGGTTTCGGCTTCTTCCAGTCCAAGCCGGCCAGCGCCTTCTCGCCGGTGGCGGTCACGCCGGACGAGCTGGGCGACGCCTGGCGCGACAGCAAGCTGTGCCTGCCGCTGCAGGTCACGCTCAACGACAAGCCTTTCGGCCGCCCGAATGCGGGCGAGGACATGACCTTCAGCTTCGCCCAGCTGGTGGCGCACGCGGCCAAGACCCGCGAGCTGGGCGCCGGCACCATCATCGGTTCGGGCACGGTCTCGAACAAGCAGGGCAGCCTGCACGGCTCCAGCGTCGAGAACGGCGGCGTCGGCTATTGCTGCCTGGCTGAAGTACGGATGTATGAAACGATCGAGCAGGGCGCCCCGCAGACGCCTTTCCTGCGCTACGGCGATACCGTGCGCATCGAAATGCTCGACGCCAGCGGCGCCAGCATCTTCGGCGCCATCGATCAAGAAGTCGCGCATTACCACTGGAGGCACCGATGAAGCTCTATACCTACTTCCGCAGCTCGGCCGCATACCGCGTGCGCATCGCGCTGAACCTGAAGGGTTTGACCTACCAGGCGGTCCCGGTGCATCTTCTGAAGAACGGCGGCGAGCAGCACCAGGAGGAGTACCGCCGCATCAACCCGAGCGGCCTGCTGCCGGCTTTCCAGGACGACTGGATCACCCTGACCCAGTCGATGGCGATCATCGAGTACCTGGAAGAGTCGCACCCTGAGGTGCCGCTGCTGCCGGGCGATGCGCCCGGCCGCGCCCGCGTGCGCGAACTGGCCCAGATCATCGGCTGCGACATCCATCCGATCAACAACCTGCGCGTGCTGGGCTACCTGGTCAAGCAGCTGGGCTTGTCGGAACAGGCCAAGGGCGAGTGGTACCGCCACTGGGTGATCGAGGGCTTCAAGTCGCTCGAGGCGCACCTGGCGCGCGACCCGGGCGCGGGCCCGTTCTGCCACGGCGACCGGCCGACCATCGCCGACTGCTACCTGGTGCCGCAGGTGTTCAATGCGCAGCGCTTCGACGTCGATGTCTCGGCCTTCCCGAACATCGCGCGCATCAATGCGCTGTGCACCGACCTGCCTGCCTTCAAGGACGCGCATCCGTCGCGCCAGCCGGACGCGGAATAAGTGGTGATTCCGCACCTGCGGCATGCAGGTGCGGTTGATCGCGCTCAGTGACGCGTGACCGAACGGTCCGGTTCCGACGGCGTCGAGATCTCGTCCAGGGTGCTGTCGACCTGGGCCGAGTGCTTGGTGGCGATGTCACCGAGCGAGACGATGCCCACCAGCTGGTGCGACTGCTCGTCGATGACGGGCACGCGGCGGATCTGCACGTCGCCCATCTGGCCCAGCACCTCATCCACCTGCTGGGTGCTGTAGCAGGTGCGCACGTCGGTGCTCATCACGTCCGCCACGCAGGTCTGGTCCGGCGCCTGGCCGGCCGCGGTGGACCGCACGGTGATGTCGCGGTCGGTGATCATCCCGACCAGGCGGTCGCCGTCGCACACGGGGATCGCCCCCACGTTCAGCTCATCCATCAACTGCGCCGCGCGGCGCACGCTTTCCTGCGGCGAGATCGTTTGTACGTCTGGGGTCATGATGTCCTGGATTGTCTGCATGATTGCCTCCCTGCGTTGGTCGATGGTGAAAATCATGCACCCAAACGGGAAAGGCGGACGCTAGATTGAAGCGTGGAATGCTTGGGGTTCCTGGTGCAAGGGGAGGGTTGTGGTGCGCCACGAACCTGGGTTCCCGCCTTCGCGGGAATGACGTGCAGATGTTCGTGGTCAAGGTACGCGTTTCGTCAGCTCATCCTTAAGTCGACAGCTTAAAAACCGTCATTCCTGCCACTGCCAGCAATGACTTCCCGCGAAGGCGGGAAGCCAAGTTTGCAAGCAGACCGGGAACGCCGGCCACCGGATGCATACGGTACAATCCGCCGCTCCCGATCGAGCCACATCTGCCATGACCATCCCCGCCCAGCTCCTGCCAGCCCTCTCCCTCGCCGACCCCTCCTGGCGCCCGATCCTGGAGCAGGGCCTGCACGCCATGGCCGCCGCCAACCCCGCTTACCTCCCGGCCCTGGCCGGCGACGACTACCTTCCGACCGACAACCGCCTGTTCGCCGCCTTCGCCCAGCCATTGGGCAAGGTCCGCTACGTCCTGGTCGGCGAAGGCCCCTATCCGCGCGCCGAGAGCGCTACCGGCGTTTGCTTCATGGACGGCGCGGTCAGGGAATTGTGGAGCGAAACCGGCCTGTCCAAGCCCGTCAACCGCGCCACCTCGCTGCGCAACTTCATGAAGATGCTGCTGGTCGCCTCAGGCCAGCTGCAGGCGGACGACACCGGCGGCTCGGCCATGGTCCCGGTGGCCCAGGCGGCCCGCGCCGGCGGGGCAATCCAGACCCTGGCCCAGCTCCAGGACCGGCTGCACCAGAACGGCTTCTTACTGCTGAACGCTTCGCTCGTGTTCCGCAGCCACGTTCCACCCGCGGTCGACGCGCGCGCCTGGCTGCCTTTTCTGCAAACCGTGCTGGCCGCGCTGGCGGCCCAGGCCGAGCGGCCGACCATGATTCTGTGGGGCAAGATCGCCGAGCAGCTGCGCAAGCTGCCGGAAACGGCCGGGCTGCCGCAGATCGCCGCCGAGCATCCGTATAACTTGTCGTTCATCCAGCACCAGGGCATGCAGGAGCTCTTCGGCCCCATGCGGCTGCTAGAAGCGCAATAAACCATCAGGGGAAAGTGGGGAAGGGGAGGGGGCTGCCGTTTTTGGGGCTGCCAAGACAAGACGCTTGCGTTTTGCTATACTTGACTAAATCGTTCAACTAATCCGGTTTTTAACAAGCTGCAATCGAGAGATGACGCAGTCGGATTTAAGTTGGGCAAGAGGAATATTTTAACACTAACCGGGGTTGTGATGCGTCTGACCACCAAAGGCCGTTTTGCTGTTACCGCGATGATCGATCTTGCCCTGCGCCAGGGCAATGGTCCGGTCACGCTGTCGGGCATCAGCCAGCGCCAGGCCATTTCGCTGTCCTACCTGGAGCAACTGTTCGGCAAGCTGCGCCGCCACGAGATCGTCGAATCGATCCGCGGGCCGGGCGGCGGCTACAGCCTGGCGCGTCCGGCCGAGAAAGTGACGGTGGCCGACATCATCATCGCCGTCGACGAGCCGCTCGATGCGACCCAGTGCGGCGGCAAGGAAAACTGCCACGGCGCCGATGCCGCCAGCGGCACCCGGTGCATGACCCACGAGTTGTGGACCACGCTGAACGAAAAGATGGTCGACTACCTCGATTCGGTCTCCCTGCAAGACCTGGTCGACCAGCAAAAGCAGAAGGAACAGAACGTCGTGGTGGTGCACCGCACCCACGCCGCCGTCGGACAAAATTGAAGCATATTGGAGTGAACTGATGAACGCGCCTTTAGACAAGAAAACCGAGCAGAGCTTCGCGACTGCGCCCCACTTCCCGATCTACATGGATTACTCGGCGACGACGCCGATCGATCCGCGCGTGGCGGACAAGATGATTCCCTTCCTGCGCGAGCAGTTCGGCAACCCGGCATCGCGCAGCCACATGTACGGCTGGACCGCCGAGGCCGCGGTGGAAGAAGCGCGTGGCCACGTGGCGGCCATCGTCGGCGCCGATCCGCGCGAGATCATCTGGACCTCGGGCGCGACCGAAAGCAACAACCTCGCGATCAAGGGCGCGGCCCAGTTCTACAAGACCAAGGGCAAGCACCTCATCACCGTCAAGACCGAGCACAAGGCCGTGCTGGACACCGTGCGCGAGCTCGAACGCCAGGGCTTCGAGGCGACCTACCTCGAGCCGCAGGAAAACGGCCTGATCACCCTGGAACAGCTCGAGGCGGCGATCCGCCCGGACACCATCCTGGTCTCGGTCATGATGGTCAATAACGAGATCGGCGTGATCCAGCCGATCGCCGAAATCGGCGAACTGTGCCGCTCGAAGGGCATCATCTTCCACTGCGACGCCGCGCAAGCCGTCGGCAAGGTCGAGATCAACCTGGAAAAGCTGAAGGTCGACCTGATGACCTTTACCGCCCACAAGGTCTATGGCCCGAAGGGCATCGGCGCCCTGTACGTGCGCCGCAAGCCGCGCGTGCGCCTGGAAGCGCAAATGCACGGCGGCGGCCACGAGCGCGGCCTGCGCTCGGGCACCCTGCCGACCCACCAGATCGTGGGCATGGGCGAAGCCTTCCGCATCGCCAAGGAAGAAATGGACAGCGAACTGGCGCGCATCAAGACGCTGCGCGACCGCCTGGCCAAGGGCCTGCTCGAGATCGAGGAAGTCTACGTCAACGGCGACATGGAGCACCGCGTGCCGCACAACCTGAACGTCTCGTTCAACTATGTCGAAGGCGAGTCGCTGATCATGGCGATCAAGGACATCGCCGTGTCGTCCGGTTCGGCCTGCACCTCGGCCTCGCTGGAACCATCCTACGTCCTGCGCGCCCTGGGCCGCAGCGACGAACTGGCGCACAGCTCGATCCGCTTCACCATCGGCCGCTTCACGACCGAGGAAGAAGTCGACTTCGCCATCAACCTGCTGAAATCGAAGGTTGGCAAACTGCGCGAACTGTCGCCGCTGTGGGACATGTTCAAGGAAGGGATCGATCTGAATTCGATCCAATGGGCAGCCCACTAAATTACTGTATTCAAGGAGTATCACCATGGCTTACTCGGACAAAGTTCTCGACCACTATGAAAACCCGCGCAACGTCGGCGCCTTCGACAAGGGCGACGATGCGATCGGCACCGGCATGGTCGGCGCACCGGCCTGCGGCGACGTGATGAAACTGCAGATCAAGGTCAACGACCAGGGCCTGATCGAAGACGCGAAGTTCAAGACCTACGGCTGCGGATCGGCGATCGCCTCGAGCTCGCTCGTGACCGAATGGGTCAAGGGCAAGTCGCTGGACGAAGCGCTGGCCATCAAGAACACCCAGATCGCCGAAGAACTGGCCCTGCCGCCGGTCAAGATCCACTGCTCGATCCTGGCCGAAGACGCGATCAAGGCCGCCGTCGCGGACTACAAAGCGAAGCACGCCGACAAGGCAGCGTAACAACCACTGTAGAACGGAGCTGGAGAACCACATGGCAATCACCCTGACCGAAAAAGCGGCCAAGCACGTCAACCGTTACCTCGAACGCCGGGGCAAGGGCATCGGCTTGCGCTTCGGTGTACGCACCACGGGGTGCTCCGGCCTGGCCTACAAGCTCGAGTACGTCGACGACATGTCGCCGGAGGACACCGTGTTCGAGTCCTTCGGCGTGAAGGTCTTCGTCGACCCCAAGAGCCTGCCCTACATCGACGGCACCGAGCTGGATTTCGCCCGCGAAGGACTGAACGAAGGCTTCCGCTTCAACAACCCCAACGTCAAGGACAATTGCGGTTGCGGCGAGAGCTTCCGTATCTGAGCGTGATGCAGAACCACTTCGAGCTGTTCCAGCTGCCGGTCCGCTTCGCCGTCGACATGGACGCGCTGGACGCGGCCTATCGCGAAGTGCAGGGCCGGGTGCACCCGGACCGCTTCGTCAACGCTTCCGACACCGAGAAGCGCGTGGCGATGCAGTGGGCGACGCGCGCCAACGAGGCCTACCAGACCCTGCGCAATCCGCAGAAGCGCGCGCAATACCTGTGCGAGCTCAACGGCGTCGACCTGCAGACCGAGTCCAACACGGCCATGCCGATGGCCTTCCTGATGCAGCAAATGGAATGGCGCGAGGCGCTCGACGACGCGCGCGCCGGCAAGGATGCCGGGGCGCTGGACGGACTGGATGCGCAGCTCAAGCGCGAGCGCAAGCAGATGCTCGAGCAGGTCGGCAGCCAGCTCGATGCCGGCGACTATCAAGGCGCGGCGCAGGGCGTGCGGGCGCTGATGTTCCTCGACAAATTCGGGGATGAAGTCCAGTACGCATTCGAAGCCCTCGACGCTTGATCCGCGGCGCACGCTGTAGGGTGGACGGGTCTCCCGTCCACCCTACGATCGATAAGAACAACTAGGTAACACCACCATGGCACTCCTCCAAATCGCCGAACCCGGCATGTCCACCGCCCCCCACCAGCACCGCCTGGCCGTGGGCATCGACCTGGGCACCACCAACTCCCTCGTGGCCACCGTGCGCAGCGGCAGCCCCGAAGTGCTCAGCGACGAGGACGGCCGCCCGCTGCTGCCATCGGTCGTGCGCTACCTGGCCAACGGCAACGCCAACATCGGCTTCAAGGCCCAGGCCCACCAGACCACCGACCCGAAGAACACGATCGTCTCGGTCAAGCGCTTCATGGGCCGCGGCCTGAAGGACATCGCCCACGCCGAGAACCTGCCCTACGACTTCATCGACGCCCCCGGCATGGTGCAGATCAACACGATCGCCGGCATCAAGAGCCCGGTCGAGACCTCGGCCCAGATCCTGGCCACCCTGCGCCAGCGCGCCGAGGATTCGCTGGGCGACGAACTGGTCGGCGCCGTGATCACCGTGCCCGCCTATTTCGACGACGCCCAGCGCCAGGCCACCAAGGACGCGGCCCAGCTGGCCGGCCTGAACGTCCTGCGCCTGCTGTCGGAACCGACCGCCGCCGCCATCGCCTATGGCCTGGACCACGGCAAGGAAGGCGTCTACGCGGTGTACGACCTGGGCGGCGGCACCTTCGACATCTCGATCCTCAAGCTGTCCAAGGGCGTGTTCGAAGTACTGTCCACCGGCGGCGATTCCGCCCTGGGCGGCGACGACTTCGACCACCGCCTGTTCTGCTGGATCGTCGAGCAGGCCAAGCTGGCGCCGCTGTCCGAGCAGGACACGGCGACCCTGATGGTCAAGGCGCGCCAGGCCAAGGAACTGCTGTCGACCAATGACGAAACGACCGTCGAGGCGATCCTGAAATCGGGCGAGATCGTGCAGGTGACGATCGACGCCCACAGCTTCGCCGAGATCACCAAGCACCTGGTCGCCAAGACCATGAACGCGATCCGCAAGGCCATGCGCGACGCCAATGTGAGCGTCGAGGACGTGGACGGCGTGGTGATGGTGGGTGGCGCGACGCGCATGCCGCACGTGCGGCGCGCGGTGTCGGACTTCTTCCACACCATCCCGCACGCGAACATCGACCCGGACAAGGTGGTGGCCCTGGGCGCCGCCATCCAGGCCAACCTGTTGGCCGGCAACCGCGCCGAGGGCGACGACTGGCTGCTGCTGGACGTGACCCCGCTGTCGCTGGGCATCGAGACCATGGGCGGCCTGGTCGAGAAGATCATCCCGCGCAATTCGACGATTCCTTGCGCCCGCGCCCAGGAGTTCACGACCTTCAAGGACGGCCAGACCGCGCTGGCGGTGCACGTGGTGCAGGGCGAGCGCGAACTGGTTTCGGACTGCCGTTCGCTGGCGCGCTTCGAGCTGCGCGGCATTCCGCCGATGGCGGCCGGCGCGGCGCGCATCCGCGTGACCTACCAGGTCGACGCGGACGGCCTGCTGTCGGTATCGGCGCGCGAGATGCGTTCCGGCGTGGAAGCCTCGATCACGGTCAAGCCGTCCTACGGCCTGGGCGACGACGAGGTGGCGCGCATGCTGCAGGATTCGTACAGGTCGGCCCAGGGCGACATGCAGGCGCGCGCGCTGCGCGAAGAGCAGGTCGAGGCCGAGCGTATCCTGCTGGCTACCCAGTCGGCGCTGGACGCGGACGGCGAGCTGCTGAGCGAGGAAGAACGCGCTGCGATCGCCGCACTGGAGCAGGGCGTGCGCGATGCGGTGGCCATGTCCCAGGACACGGCCGCCGAATCCGGCGCGCGCCAGAACGCGCTGCACGACGCGGTGCAGGCGCTGGCCAAGGGCACCGAGGACTTCGCGGCCAGGCGCATGGACAAGAGCGTGCGCAAGGTCCTGGCGGGTAAGTCGCTGGACGAGGTTTAAGTAAAGTAAGCATCAGCCAATACCACCACCTCGTCATCCCCGCGAAGGCGGGGACCCAAGTTTGCGTGCGTTGCCACTTTCATTGAACGTAGTGGTTTGCCGATAAACTTGGATCCCCGCCTTCGCGGGGACGACGGTTGAGGGTGCGGGCAATTCGATAATCAACGAGGTAACCCAAGTGCCACAAATCGTCATCCTCCCCCACCCGGTGTTCTGCCCCGAAGGCGCCGTGCTCGAAGCCCCGCAGGGCAAGTCCATCTGCGACGTCCTGCTCGACAACGACATCGAGATCGAACACGCCTGCGACCGCGTCTGCGCCTGCACGACCTGCCACGTGATCGTGCGCGAAGGTTTCGATTCGCTGAACGAGCAGGAAGAAAAGGAAGAGGACATGCTCGACAAGGCCTGGGGCCTGGAGCCGAACTCGCGCCTGTCCTGCCAGGCCATCGTGGCCGGGGAAGACCTGGTCGTCGAGATCCCGAAGTACACCATCAATCACGCCGCAGAGAAGAACCACTGAGCTGACAGCCATGAAATGGACTGACGTGCAGGCCATCGCCGAGGCCCTCTACGAGAAATATCCGGACGTCGACCCGGCCGCGATCCGCTTCACCGACCTGCACAACTGGGTCGTGGAGCTCGAGGAATTCGACGACGACCGCACCCGCGGCGGCGAACGCGTATTGGAAGCCATCCAGGCTGCATGGATCGATGAAGCACGCTAATCAAGCAAAGAAAACCCCGGCCGCGGCGCCTGAGCTGCCGCCGGAAGTCCGCCCGGGCCAGTCGGTCGAGCTGCTCAAGGAGCTGCACATCCTGACCCGCGACGGCAAGCTGAACCAGGACAGCCGGCGCAAGCTGAAGCAGGTCTACCACCTGTACAACTTCATCGAGCCGCTGCTCAAGGACGTCCAGAACGAACAGCAGGGCGTGTCCCTGGTCGACCACGGCGCCGGCAAGTCCTACCTCGGCTTCATCCTGTACGACCTGTTCTTCAAGGCGCTGCAGGACGGCTCGCACATCTACGGCATCGAGACGCGCGAAGAGCTGGTGCAAAGGTCGACCGAGCTGGCCGCGCGCCTGGGCTTCACGGGCATGTCCTTCCTGCCGCTGTCGGTGGCGGAATCGACGACATCGAGCAAGCTGCCCGAGACCATCGACATCGTCACCGCGCTGCACGCCTGTAATACGGCCACCGACGACGCCATCGACTTCGCGCTGAAAAAGAAGGCCAAGCACATGGTGCTGGTGCCCTGCTGCCAGGCCGAGGTGGCGACCGTGCTGCGCAAGAACAAGGGCAAGGACCTGGGCCGCAGCGCGCTGACCGAGATCTGGCGCCACCCGATCCACACCCGCGAATTCGGCAGCCAGCTGACCAACGTGCTGCGCTGCCTGCAGCTCGAAGCCCATGGCTACCAGGTGACGGTGACGGAACTGGTGGGCTGGGAGCACTCGATGAAGAACGAGCTGATCGTCGCCACCTACAAGAACCTGCCGCGCCGCCGCCCGGCCGAGCGCCTGGGTGAAGTATTGTCCGAACTGGGCCTGCAGGAAATGCAAGAACGCTTCTATACTCGGCAAACGACAAGCGCCAACCAGGAATAAGACGATGAGCAAGATGGACAAGTGGATCGACCTGCGCAGCGACACCGTGACCCAGCCGTCCGAAGCGATGCGCGCCGCGATGGCGGGCGCCGACGTCGGCGACGACGTGTACGGCGACGACCCCTCGGTCAACCGCCTGCAGGACTATGCAGCCGACCTGTTCGGCTATGAGGCGGGCCTGTTCGCGCCGAGCGGCACCCAGACCAACCTGATCGCCCTGATGACCCACTGCGGCCGCGGCGACGAGTACCTGGTGGGCCAGGAAGCGCACACCTACAAGTACGAGGGCGGCGGTGCCGCGGTGCTGGGCAGCATCCAGCCGCAGCCGATCGCCAACCAGCCGGACGGCTCGATTGCCTTGGAGGACATCGAAGCCTACATCAAGCCGGACGACATGCACTTCGCCCGCACCCGCCTGTTGGCGCTGGAAAACACCATCGGCGGGCGCGTGCTGGGCCAGGACTACATCGCCGCCGCCACCGCGCTGGCGCACGGCAAGGGCCTGGCGACTCACCTCGACGGCGCGCGCATCTGCAACGCCGCCGTCAAGCAGGGTACCAGCCTGCGCGCGGCGGTGGCCGGTTTCGACACCGTCTCGGTCTGCCTGTCGAAAGGCCTGGGCGCCCCGGTCGGTTCGGTGCTGCTGGGACCGAAGGCATTCATCGAGCAGGGCAAGCGCTGGCGCAAGATGCTGGGCGGCGGCATGCGCCAGGCCGGCGTACTGGCCGCGGCGGGCCAGTATGCGCTGGAGCACAACGTCCAGCGCCTGGCGCAAGACCATGACAACGCGGCCCAACTCGCGCGCGGCCTGGCGCAGATCGAGCAGCTGAAGGTCGGCACGCCCCAGACCAACATCTTCTGGATGGACATCCCCGCCGCGGCCTGCGAGCCGCT
The DNA here is from genome assembly GCF_036961685.1 of Massilia sp. DD77. Lineage (NCBI taxonomy): Bacteria > Pseudomonadati > Pseudomonadota > Betaproteobacteria > Burkholderiales > Oxalobacteraceae > Massilia > Massilia sp. DD77. The sequence goes on along the minus strand of NZ_JBAMDH010000004.1, from coordinate 132,247 downwards.
GCGCCAGGCCCTGGCGCGCGAACGCATCCGCGCTTCCATTGGCCCCAAAACCCGCCTCGTGACCCACCTGGACGTAAGTGACGCCGACGTGGCGCGCACCGTCGAGGTGTTCAAGGCCTTCTTCGCGAAGTGGCAGGCGTGATGAGTGACGACGCTATCCGCCTGGCCAAGCGCGTGGCCGAACTCAAGGGCTGCTCGCGCGCCGAAGCCGAGCGCTACATCGCGGGCGGCTGGGTGACCGTCGATGGCGACGTGACCGAAGACCCGGCCACCCGTGTGAGCCCGGACCAGGCCGTGGCCCTGCTGCCCGGCGCCACGGCCATCGAGCCGCTGCCGGTCACCATCCTGCTGCACAAGCCGGCCGGGGTCGATGCGGCCGAGGGCGCGCTGGCGCTCATCACGCCCGAGACCCTGGTCCAGGAAGGGCGGGGCGGCCAGCGTTTCCTGCGCCGCCATCTGCACAAGATCACGCTTGCCACGCCGCTGGCGCGCGAAGCGAGCGGCCTGGTGGTCTACAGCCAGGACTGGCGCGTGCTGCGCAAGCTGGTCGACGATTCGTCGCGCATCGAGCAGGAATACGTGGTCGAGGTCGAGGGTGATGTCGCGGGCGAGGGACTGGCGGGACTGAACCGCCACTTCAAGGCCAGCTGGCAGAACGAGACGCGCCTGCGCGTCGCCGGCAAGAACGTCGGGGCCGGCAAGATCGAGGCCGCCTGCGCCGGGGTCGATCTGCAGGTGCGCAGCATTCGCCGCCTGCGTGTCGGCAGCATTCCCCTTGCCGGCCTGCCGGTCGGGCACTGGCGCTACCTGCCCGATACCGAGCGTTTCTGATTCGCTAGCTGCGGGCCTTCTTGTTTTCGCCCGCGAACAGCTCAATTTTCTTGGTTGGCCCGGAAACGATCAGCAGGTCGCCCGGCAGGATACGGGTCTCGCCGAGCGCGTGCTCGAAATCCTCGTTCAGGCGCTTGACGCCGACCACGGTCACGCCGAAGCGCGAGCGCACATGCGCTTCCGCCAGCGTCTTGTGGTGACTGAGGTCGGGCGCATGGATCTTGGCGATCGCGAAGCCATCCTCGAATTCGATGAAGTCCATCAGGCGCCCCGTGATCTGGTGCGCCACGCGGGCTCCCATGTCCGCTTCCGGATAAATTACGTGATGGGCGCCGATGCGCTGGGCGATCTGGCCGTGCTCGGGCGACATGGCCTTGACCCAGATGTCCTTGATGCCCAGTTCGGTCAGCACCATCAGGGTCATCAGGCTGGCCGCGAGGTCCGAGCCGATGCCGATGATGGCATGCGAAAAGTCCGCCACGCCCAGCTGCAGCATGGTGTTTTCGTTGGTGGCGTCGGCCTGCACCGCGTGTGTCAGGCGGTCCGCCCACACTTGCACCAGGTCTTCGCGGTGATCGATCCCCATGACGTCGTGCCCAAGCCGCATGAGCGACTGGGCGACCGCGCCCCCGAAGCGGCCCAGGCCGATGACGACCACGCTGTCGCTCGCGGAAAACGCGAACTGCTCAGTAAAAATCCTACCCAACAATTGGATGCTCCTCCGGATAGCGGTACGGCATGCGCCTTTCCCCCAGGATGAGGGAGGTCGCGATGGTGATGGTGCCCACCCTGCCTACGAACATTAACACCGTCAATACCAGCTGGCCGGATACGGGCAACTGCGCCGTGATCCCGGTCGACAGACCGGTAGAGCCGAACGCAGACACGACCTCGAAGATGACCTTGGCCGGCGGCAGGTCGGTCAAGCGCAACATGACCATGGTGCCGAGCACCACCGTCAGGCTGCCCAGCACCAGCACCGTGATCGCCTGGCGCTGGGCCGAGGCGCCGACGCGGCGGCCGAATGCCTCGGTGTCGCGGCGCCCCTTCACCTCCGCGATCACCAGCAGGGCCAGGACGACGATGGTGCCGACCTTGACGCCGCCCGCCGTGCCGGCGCTGCCGCCGCCGACAAACATCAGAAAGTAGTGCAGGGCCCAGGTCTCGTGGCTCAACGCCCCGATGTCGATCGCGTTGAAACCGACGGCGCGCGACGCCGCCGACATGAAGGCGCTCGACAGCAGTTTGTCCCCGAATGCCATGGGGCCCAGGGTACGCGCGTTGTCCCATTCGAACAGCAGTACCCCGAGGGTACCCAGCACCAGCAGCGCCAGCGTTCCCACCAGTGTCAGCTTGGTATGCAGCGACCAGTGACGCGGGTCGCGCCACTGCAGGCGCAGGTCGTTCAGGACCGGGAATCCGATGCCGCCGACGATCGCGGCGAGCATGACCGGCAGCAGGATCAGGACGTCGGCCGAATAGCGCACCAGGCTGTCGGCATGGATGGAGAATCCCGCATTGTTGAACGCGGACACTGCGTGGAACAAGCCGCTCCAGGCCGCTTCGCCCCATCCCTCGCCATATGCAAAGCGCAGGCGCAGGCACAAGACAACCGCCAGCAGGAGCTGCGAGGCGATGGTCACGCCGAGTACCAGCCGCGCCACGTTGGCGATATCGGTCATGCCGAGCGAATGGGATTCGGTCTGGGTCATCAGGCGCGTGCGCAGACGGGGCGAGCGGTTGACCATCAGCCCGAGCAGGGTGGCGGCCGTCATCATGCCGAAGCCGCCCAGCTGGAACAAGACCATGATCACCGACTGGCCGAAGGTGGACCAGTAGCTGCCGGTGTCGACCACGGTCAGTCCGGTCACGCAGACCGCGGACACCGAGGTGAAGAAAGCGGCTATCACGGGCGCCGCGCCGTCGCCGGCGCGCGCCGCCGGCAGCATCAGCAGGGCCGTCCCGGCGAGGATGGCGGCCAGGAAGCCCAGGGCGACCGCGCGTGCCGGATGGAGGACGGCTTTCATCCGGCGCGTACCCTCACCGTGAATGCTCGACGTGGAAGTCCATGGTCTCGGTGTCGGCATCCGTCGGCAGCGGCCGGCCGAACAGTTTCAGCCAGAAGAAACCAAGGATGCCGGCCACCAGCGACGCGAGCAGGATCGCCATCTTCGAGCTGTCGATCAGTGGCGCATTGCCGGGGAAGGCCAGGTTGGTGATGAAGATCGACATCGTGAAGCCGATGCCGCCCAGCAGGCCCGCGCCCAGGATGTGGCGCCACGACAGGTCGGCCGGCAGCCGGCACAGGCCGAGCGCAACGGCACCCAGGGCGAAGGCGGTGATGCCGATCGGCTTGCCGAGCGCCAGACCCGCCATGATGCCCAGGCTATTGCTGGTGGCGAGGGCGGCGGCCGCGCCGGCGCCGATCACGATGCCGGTATTCGCCAGGGCGAACACCGGCAGGATGAAGAAGGATACCGGCACGTGCAGGATGTTCTCCAGCCGGTGCGAGGGCGAATCGGCGTCGTCCTGGCGCGCCGAATAGGGAATGGTGAAGGCCAGCAGCACGCCGGCGATGGTCGCGTGGACGCCGGACTTGAGCATCAGGAACCACATCAGTGCGCCGCCTGCGAGATAGGGCAGCAGGGACCGTACCTTCAGGATGCGGTTGGTGCACAGCAGGAGGCTGAACACGGCGAGGGCGCCGGCCAGGTAGGCGAAGGCCAGCTCGCTGGTGTAGAAAATGGCGATGACGACGATGGCGGCCAGGTCGTCCATGACGGCCAGCGCGGTCAGGAAAATTTTCAGCGAGGCCGGCACGGCGCTGCGGCCCAGCAGCGCCAGCACGCCCAGCGCGAAGGCGATGTCGGTCGCCATCGGGATGCCGATCCCGGCCTGCATGGGGGTGCCGCCGTTGAGCAGGTAGTGGATCAGCGCCGGCAACGCGACTCCCCCCAAGGCCGCGACCAGGGGAAGCATGGCATTGCGGATGTCCGACAGCTCGCCGTTGTAGAGCTCGCGCTCCAGCTCCAGGCCGATGAGCAGGAAGAAGATCGCCATCAGGCCGTCGTTGACCCAGTGCTCGACACTCAGGCCCGCGAAGCTGGCGTGCCAGAAACCGAGATAGGCATCGCCATATGCCGAGTTCGCCACCGCCAGGGACGCGAAGGTGCACAGGATGAGGACGATGCCGCCTGCTTTCTTGGAATGAAAGAAGCGCTGGAAGGTAAGGGAGAGGGCTTGTTGTACGGTGGGCATGTTGTCCTGTTGACGGTCGCGAAAAAGCCGCGTGGCGGCCCGACCATCGCACGTCCTGCCATGCGATCGCCGCATGAACACCCTGACCGTAGTATACCGGACTCGCTGTGAAAGGTACAACGCGGCTCAGGAAGCCTCAGGCAAAGGAGCATGCTTCGGGTTCAGCAATTCGACGAAGCGCGCCGCGGCCACGCCCAGCGGCCTGTCCGTGGTCCAGATCACGTCCACGAAGAAGCGCAGCACATTGGTGAAGTTCGCGGCCGGAATCTCGACCAGTTCGCCCAGCTCCAGCGGATCGCGCACGAAACCCGAGGGCAGCCAGGCCCAGCCCAGCCCGGCCTTCACCAAGGAAAGGGCGGCGACCGGATCGTCGGTGCGCCACTGCAGACGCGAGATGGCGATGCGCTTGTCGACCTGGACGCTGTCGCGCCCGGCCACGACGATCTGGCGCTCGCCCAGCAGGTCGGCGTCACGGATGGCTTGCGCATCGGCACGTCCGAGCATGGGATGGGTGGGCGCGACCACGGCCACCAGACGCTCCTCGGCCACTTCCTGGAACACCTCGCGCGCATCCATGCCGTAGCGTTCGAACACCAGCGCCAGCTGGGCGCGCCCGCTCTGCACCATCGCCAGCGCATCGGACTGGGGCGCGCTCAACACCTCGATTTCCAGCAGCGGATATTCCACGCCCAGGGTGGCCAGGGCTTCGCTCCAGGCGGCGGCCGCCAGCAGTTCGGGCAGGATGGCGATGGTCAGCGAAGTTTCCAGTCCGCGGGTCAGCGACAGCGCGTGGTTGTTCAGGCGCTGCAACTGTTCCACCAGCAGGCGCGCCTGGGGCAGCAGGGCCTGGGCGGCGGCGGTCGGCCTGGGTTCGCGCCCGCCGCGGTCGAACAGGACCATGCCCAGCTCCGCTTCGAGGTTGGCGATGGCCATGCTGACGGCCGACGGCACCCGTCCCAGCACGCGCCCGGCGGCGGAGAAGGAACCGTGGTCGATGGCGGCCAGGAAAACACGCAGGTTGTCGAGATCGAAAGCCATCTATCAATTCTACTGATATTTCCTGACTTTTTCTTTCAGTGTGTGCCCGATAAGCTGACGCCTTCGCATACGAGCAAAGGAAGCATCATGGTGTGGTTATCACTGTTCGCGGCAGGGCTGCTCGAGATCGGCTGGGCCATCGGCCTGAAATACACAGAGGGCTTCACGCGGCTCTGGCCGACGGTCGGCACGGTACTCGCGATGGTGCTGAGCATCGTCCTGCTGGGCCATGCGCTCAAGACCCTGCCGGTGGGGACGGCCTACGCCATCTGGACCGGCATCGGGGCCGTGGGCACGGCCATCGCGGGCATGGTGTTCCTGGGCGAATCGGCCTCGCTGGCGCGCATCGCGTGCATCGCGCTGATCGGCGTGGGGATCGTGGGACTGAAATTCGTCACGCCGGCCTGAGCCGGGTGTGGATCAGCTGCGGACGCGCTTGGGCAGGGACACCAGCCGGGTGCCGGCCAGCCTGTCGTGCAGGAACTGGCGGTCCTTGTCGAGGAAAGCGGTCATTGCCCAGGCGGCGACACCGATCACCAGGGCGATGGCGATCTGGCCCTTGGCATGCAGGCCCAGGGCGCCACAGACGAGCAGGGCCGGCACTACCCAGCCCCAGGCCAGCAGGAAGCGGACCACGGCGGTGCGCCATGGCAGGCGCGCATGGCCGGGCTGCACGAGCTTGATGCGCCAGGTCTTCATGGCCAGCGTGTGGCCGCTGTCGACCCAGCACCAGATGAAGTAGGCCGCCGTCACCAGGAACAGGAAGGCCTTGAGGCCATGCTGGTAGACGGCTTCCTGGCGGTTGCCGGTCAGGAGCAGGTAGAGCAGCACCGCCAGCATCTCGACCGCGAGCAGCAGGAAGGCCTCATAGACCATCGCCAGGACGCGGCGCCTGATCGTCGGGGCGGGGGTCTGCGAGGATGCGGACGCGGCGGCTTCGATGGTGCTAGTTGCTTGCATTCGGGGGCGGGGAAACGGTGGGCTGGCCTGCCGGCGTGGCCGGCGTCGATGGGGCGGCGCCTGCTGGCGGCGTCGCGCCGGTAGCAGGCATGGCCGCTGTGCTCGATGGTGCCACGGGCGGCGTGGCGGCGCCGGAGGCATCGAGCGTCGGAATCGTGATGCAGGAAGCCCCGCGGCGGGTGGTGTTCGGCGGGCAGCTGGTTGGGACGACCAGGGTCGGCGACTCCGGCAGGGCCACCGGGCTCGGCTTGCGGGCGGCCGACTTGGCCAGCTTGCGCTTTTGCTCCGGCGACAGTTGTTTATAGCTCTCCCAGGTGGCGGTCTTCTCGCCCGGCGCCAGGTTGCGCGCCTTGTTGAAATTCTCGCGCGCCAAATTGCGCTGCTGGGGAGTGAGTTTCATCCACTGGCGCATGCGCTCGTGCACGCGCTGCTGTTCCGGCGGGCTCATGGAGCTGAACCGTTCGGACAGTTCGAGCCAGCGGCGCTTGCGCATGCCTTCCAGCTGGTCCCATTCGGCCTGCAGCGGGGCCAGCGCGGTGCGCTGGGCCGGCGACAGGTCGCGCCACAGGGGTTTGTCGAGCGATTTCGGGGCCGGCTTGCCGCCCGGAGTGCCCAGCGCTGCCGAAGCCGGCGTCGCCGGGGAAGAGCCGGCCCGGTCCACGATGACCCAGGCGATGGCGCCGGCCACCAGGACCGCCGCGGCCGTTCCCAACAGGGCAAGGCGAGGCTTCGAAGCGTTTTTCGTCATTGCTGGCGCTGCTGCGACTCCAGGTAGGCGTTGAACCCGGTGTCGAGGTAGGCGGTCAGCGGCAGTTCGTCGGCCAGTACGGCCGCGTCGATGTCGGCCAGTTCAGCCAGTTTTTGTTGCTGTTCGTGCTGGTAGACCCCGCCCATGCCGATGACCAGGGCCAGCAGCGGCACGGCCACGGCGACGCGCGACAGGGCCTGGCCGCTCAGCAGGGCGCCGAAGTCGAACCAGCCGGTACGCACCGCTTGCCGGGACGCGTGCGGCTTCTTGCGCGCCATGGCGCGCGCGCGCGCTTGCGCCAGCCGGTCGGTGGTCGAGGCCGGCATTGCGTCGAGCTGTTCGTTCAGCGCGTGGCGTATCTTGTACGCCAGGTTGATGTCGTCGGTGTTCATAATTTGATTCCCTTGGCCTTGAGCGCGTCGGCGAGGGCGTGGGTGGCGCGGGAACAATGTGTCTTGACGCTACCCTCGGAGCAACCCATCGCTACGGCCGTTTCGGCCACGTCCATATCCTGCCAGTAACGCATGAGGAAGGCTTCCCGTTGACGTCCCGGGAGTTTTTGTACTTCTTCTTCGATCAGGCGCAAGGTTTGGGCGCGCTCGAGCTGGTCCGCGCTCGACTCCGCAGCGGCCGATCCTTCCTCGGCTTCATACGAGGCAAGTATATCAAAATCATCATCGTCCCCATCCTTGCCGCTGAAGCCCGAGAAGAGGCTGACCCAGGTGTTGCGCACCTTTTCGCGGCGGAAGTAATCGAGGATGGTGGTCTGCAGGATGCGCTGGAACAGCATCGGCAGTTCGTTGACCGGCTTGTCGCCGTATTTTTCGGCCAGCTTGATCATGGCGTCCTGGACGATGTCCAGGGCCGCTTCGTCCTTGCGGACCGCATACACCGCCTGCTTGAACGCACGCCGTTCGACATTCTCGAGGAAGTCGTTAAGTTCTTTGTCTGTGGCCATGCGGGATCAGGGGAGTGCTTTCTTGCTCTGCCTTAAGGAAAACTGACGAATCCTAGCAAAAAACCACCGGGTATGCACCGGAATTGCGCAGCCGCGAACAAAGCGGCCACTTGCCGTTGCGGAAAGCGGGGCGGCTCGGCAGTGCAAAAACTGCATGTTCATAGACGAAATGATTCCTTGTCGGCCAATAGTGCGTGGCTATTCTGAAAAAACCATCCATCAAGACTGACGATCATGCCCCTCGATTCCCACCGCCAGGTTTTCGCCATCCATCCCTTCGCCGGCAGCCCGCTCGGGGCCGAAGCCGTCGGCCTCGACCTGTCGCGCCCGGTCAGCGACGAGGACTTCCGCCGCCTGCACCGCGCCCACCTCGACCACCGCGTACTGGTGTTCCGCGACCAGCACATCACGCCGGCGGAGCAGGTGGCCTTCAGCCGCCGTTTCGGCGAACTGCGGATCCACGTACTGCGCCAGTTCCAGCTGCCGCGACAGCCGGAGGTGCTGGTGATCTCGAACGTGATCGAGGACGGCCAGCCGATCGGCCTGGGCGACGCCGGGCATTTCTGGCATTCCGACCTGTCGTACAAGGAGACGCCGAGCCTGGGATCGACGCTGCATGCCCAGGAGCTGCCGGGCGAGGGCGGCGACACCCTGTTCGCCAACCAGCATCTGGCTCAAGCGCGAGGTCGAGGGCCTGCAGGCCGAGCACTGGTGCCTGGCGCGCTACGAGGAACTCCCGCAGCGCAACCCCTGGCGCCCCGAGCTGACCCAGGCCCAGAGCGACGAGGTCCAGCCGGTGCGCCACCCGATCGTGCGCACCCACCCCGAGACCGGCCTGCGCGCGCTGTTCGTGAGCGAACACTTTACGACCCGCATCCTGGGCGTCTCCGAAGAGACCAGCCGCGAGCTGCTGGATGTCCTGCTGCCGCTCAGCGTGCGCCCGGAATGCATCTATCGCCATCAGTGGCAGCCGCGCGACATGGTGTTCCGGGATCACCGCTCGCTGCAGCACCTGGCCACCGGCTGCCCGAACCACCTGCGCCGCACCCTGTACCGCACGACGATCGCCGGCGACGTCCCCTTCTGAACGAGGAAAGCATGGCGAACTTGAACAAGATCGCCGCCCTGGCCGCGGCGTTGCCCCTGGCCTTGCCATCGAGCGCGCAAGCCGAAGGCAAGATTCGCATCGCCGAGCAGTTCGGCCATGTGCCGAGGTCCTTGGCCGTCCTGCCCTGCGGCTTCTTGCCGGGTGTGTTGTGATCTTTCCTGCTGACCTGGCTGGCCGTTTCCTATCGGTGGGGATGCGAGATGATCGACATCCTGATGGCGATGTTCAATCCGCTGCCGGCCATCGCGCTGCTGCCGCTGGCCCTGCTGTGGTTCGGCCTGGGCAAGGGCAGCCTCTTGGTGGTGCCGGTGCATTCGGACGCTCGAGCGTCTCACGGTTCGCCGCTGGGGCATGCAACGATAGGGCGGCGGCGAAGCCGCCAACCCTTCCGTGTTTCGGCAACAGACATTTTCGAATTATCTCCTTGACCAAAATGGTGCAGCGCGGTAAGGTGGTGGACGCTTTGCACCCTCGAAGCCCCAAGTCAACCGGCATCGGCACACAAGGTCTTGTCCGGATCATTGACGAGCTTTCATTTGTAGGCAGTTTGCTCCAACCCGCGCCACAAGCGCGAGAGATGCGATCGACCGCTACAGACACTCAAGCTGAACGAGTTGCGCCCAGCGCGTTTGCGTAAGGACCCTACGGTGGCCTGAAACATCCGCGTGCACGCAGAAAGAAGGGAAGCATGAGCACTGTCGCGCGAGACGCGTTTCGTTAGGAACGGGCATCCGATCAATCTCCCTCTGGGTCTTGAAAGGAATGAACATGAGTAACGATTCAGCCGTCCCCATCACGGGCGCTGAGATAGTGGTGCGTTGTCTCGCGGAGGAGGGCGTCAAGCACGTCTTCGGTTATCCGGGCGGGGCAGTCCTCTACATCTACGACGCCATCTTCAAGCAGGACAAATTCCAGCACGTACTGGTTCGCCACGAACAGGCCGCGGTCCATGCCGCCGACGCCTATTCGCGCAGCTCGAACACCGTGGGCGTCGCCCTCGTGACCTCGGGTCCGGGCGTCACCAATGCCGTCACCGGCCTCTCCACCGCGTACATGGATTCGATCCCGATGGTCGTGATCTCCGGCCAGGTGCCGAGCCACGCGATCGGCCAGGATGCCTTCCAGGAATGCGACACCGTCGGCATCACCCGTCCGGTGGTCAAGCACAACTTCCTGGTCAAGGATGTGCGCGAGCTGGCCTCGACCATCAAGAAAGCCTTCTATATCGCCCGCACCGGCCGTCCCGGTCCCGTGCTGGTCGACATCCCGAAGGACATCAGCATGCACAAGTGCGTGTACGACTACCCTCGCGAAATCGAGATGCGTTCGTACCGCCCGGTCGACAAGGGCCACGCGGGCCAGATCCGCAAGGCCGTGCAGCTGCTCCAGGGAGCCGAACGCCCGATGATCTATGCGGGCGGCGGCGTGATCCTGGCCAATGCGTCGAACGAACTGAACCGCCTGGTCGACAAGCTCGGCTTCCCGGTCACCAACACGCTGATGGGCCTGGGCGCCTCGCGCGCCACCAGTCCGCACTTCGTCGGCATGCCCGGCATGCACGGCACCTACGAAGCGAACATGGCGATGCAGAACTGCGACGTCCTGATCGCCATCGGCGCCCGCTTCGACGACCGCGTGATCGGCAACCCCAAGCACTTCGCGACCAACCCGCGCAAGATCATCCACATCGACATCGATCCCTCGTCGATCTCGAAGCGGGTCAAGGTCGACATCCCGATCGTCGGCAACGTCAAGGACGTGCTGGTCGAGCTGCTCTCGCAGCTGGACGCCAGCACCGCTTCCAACAACACCAATGCCCTGCAGGCCTGGTGGAAGCAGATCGCCGAATGGCGCGGCCGCGATTGCCTGGCCTATGCCAAGTCGGATGAGCTGATCAAGCCGCAGTCCGTCATCGAGCAGCTGTACAAGGTGACCGACGGCGACGCCTTCATCACCTCGGACGTGGGCCAGCACCAGATGTGGGCCGCGCAATACTACGGTTTCGACAAGCCGCGCCGCTGGATCAATTCGGGCGGCCTGGGCACCATGGGCGTGGGCCTGCCTTACGCCATGGGCGTGCAGATGGCCAACCCGGGCGCCACCGTGGCCTGTGTAACGGGCGAAGGCTCGATCCAGATGTGCATCCAGGAACTCGCGACCTGCAAACAGTATCACCTGTCGCCGAAGATCATCCTCCTGAACAACCGCTTCCTGGGCATGGTGCGCCAGTGGCAGCAGATCGACTACGGCTCGCGCTATTCCGAGTCCTACATGGATTCGCTGCCGGACTTCGAAAAGCTGGCCGAGGCCTATGGCCACGTCGGCATGCGCATCGAGAAGCCGGGCGACGTCGAGGGCTCGCTGCGCGAAGCCTTCGGCATGAAGGACCGCCTGGTGTTCATGAACTTCATCACCGACCAGAGCGAGAACGTCTGGCCGATGGTCAAGGCGGGCAAAGGCCTCAGTGAAATGCTGCTCGGCTCGGAGGACCTGTAATGCGACATATTATTTCCGTCCTCCTCGAAAACGAAGCCGGCGCCCTGTCGCGCGTGGTCGGGCTGTTCTCGGCACGCGGCTACAACATCGAGACCCTGACCGTGGCGCCGACCGAAGACGCGACCCTGTCGCGCATGACGATCGTCACTTCCGGCTCGGACGACATCATCGAGCAGATCACCAAGCACCTGAACCGCCTGATCGAGGTGGTGAAGGTGGTCGACCTGACCGAAGGCCAGCACATCGAGCGCGAGCTCATGCTGATCAAGGTGCGCGCCGTCGGCAAGGAGCGCGAAGAGATGAAGCGCACCGCCGACATCTTCCGCGGCCGCATCATCGACGTGACCGAGAAGACCTACACGATCGAACTGACGGGCGCCAAGACCAAGCTCGACGCCTTCATCGACGCCATCGACCGCGCATCCATTCTCGAGACCGTCCGTACCGGCGGCTCCGGCATCGGCCGCGGCGAGCGCATCCTCAAGGTGTAAGGTCAACGCGACCCAGGGTTGGCGGCGCCGCCGCCGACGCGTACCAATAACTGAACTGCCCAAAACATACAGGATTAAAAATGAAAGTTTTCTACGACAAAGACTGCGACCTCTCCCTCATCAAAGGCAAGAATGTCGCCATCATCGGCTACGGCTCGCAAGGCCACGCGCACGCCCAGAACCTGAGCGAATCCGGTGTCAATGTCACCGTCGGCCTGCGCCGCGGCGGCGCTTCGTGGAACAAGGTCGAACAGGCCGGCCTGAAGGTCGCCGAGGTCGATGAAGCGGTCAAGAACGCCGACCTCATCATGATCCTGCTGCCGGACGAGAACATCGCCCAGGTCTACAAGGAAAACGTCGAGCCCAACGCCAAGCAGGGCGCCGTGCTGGCCTTCGCCCACGGCTTCAACGTCCACTACGGCCAGGTCGTGCCGCGCGCCGACCTCGACGTGATCATGGTCGCACCAAAAGCGCCTGGCCACACCGTGCGCAACACTTACAAGCAGGGCGGCGGCGTGCCGCACCTGGTCGCCGTCTACCAGGACAAGTCGGGCGCCGCGCGCGACATCGCGCTGTCCTACGCCATGGCCAACGGCGGCGGCCGCGCCGGCATCATCGAAACCAACTTCCGTGAAGAGACCGAGACCGACCTGTTCGGCGAGCAGGCCGTCCTGTGCGGCGGCGCCGTCGAGCTGATCAAGGCCGGTTTCGAGACCCTGACCGAAGCGGGCTATGCGCCGGAAATGGCTTACTTCGAGTGCCTGCACGAGCTCAAGCTGATCGTCGACCTGATCTACGAAGGCGGCATCGCCAACATGAACTACTCGATCTCGAACAACGCGGAATACGGCGAGTACGTCACCGGCCCGAAAGTCGTCACCTCGGCGACCAAGGAAGCGATGCGCCAGTGCCTGAAGGACATCCAGACCGGCGAATACGCGAAGAGCTTCATCCTCGAGAACAAGGCCGGCGCACCGACCCTGATCTCGCGCCGCCGCCTGACCGCCGAGCACCCGATCGAGGAAGTCGGCGCCAAGCTGCGCGCGATGATGCCGTGGATCGCCAAGAACAAGCTGGTGGACCAGTCGAAGAACTAAGTTCAGCGCGCTAGATGGGCGGCAGTCCGGCGGTGGCCGGACTGCCGCCCATGTCGTTTCCGGGGGCGTTGTCAGACGCGGTCATCGCGCCCAGGATGCGCTTCAGCTTCCGGTTGCGCAGCATCACATGCGCGATCCAGGCCAGCATGAGGCCGGCGACGCAGGCCGCCGCCACCAGGCCCGCCAGGGGGCCGCCAAGCAGCAGCGCGGGGGCGATCAGCGCGGGCGCGAGGTAGTAGACATCGAACATGGCGACCAGGGTCGTCCACCAGCCCGGGGTTTTCAGGCCGACCGCGGGCGTGGCCAGGTCGCGCCAGCCCAGCACGCTCGTCCAGTCGCCCGGCCGTCCGAACGCGACGGCGTAGGTCGACCCGGCGCGCGGGATCACCTTGTTGTGGAGATTGACGCCGTAGTGCGTCTTGCCCCCGCTGCGAAAACTGAAATCGCCCCGGCAGGCCGCGACATCGAACACCTCGTCGAAGCGGATACGCTCGATTTTCATACGCCTCCTCGGCAGTGGATCGGATGGCACGCGGTGCCGCGCATGCAGCGTCCCGATTGTAGGGCGGCGCCGGCGCGCCTTGCTTAAGCCTGCCTGAGACGCGCACGATTACCCATGCCGCATAAGCGCCGCATGGTGGACAAGATCCGATCATGTCGACCGCTTTTACATTGGCGAGGCTCAATGAAGGCTCTCGCAATGTAAGTGTTTGATATGGATCAATCTCCCTCGTTGGTATGAGTCTTGCACCGATTGTCCAATACTCTGTACCCGGAGGAGACATGCGCAAACTGGTTTTATTTTCAGACGGTACCGGCAACAGCTCGGCCAAGGCCGAGAAGACCAATGTCTGGCGCATGTTCCAGGCCCTGGACCAGGGCGCCGGCGACCAGGTCGCGAAATACGACGACGGCGTGGGCACTTCGCCGGTCCGCCTGCTGGCCATGATCGGCGGCGCCTTCGGCTGGGGGCTGAAACGCAATGTTCTCGACCTCTACAAGTTCCTGTGCCGCGAATACCATGAAGGCGACCGGATCTATGGATTCGGCTTCAGCCGCGGCGCCTTCACGATCCGCGTGCTGGCCAGCCTGGTTGCCAGCCTGGGGCTGGTGGACTATCGCTCCGAAGAAGAGCTGGACCGGCGCGCGAGGATCATCTACCGGCTGTACCGCAACCAGTGCTTCCCGGCGGTGAAGGGCAGCCCCGTATGGGTGTTCCGCCTGGTGCGCAACGCGCTGATCCGCCTGTTCCAGCGGGTGACAGGCAGCATGCTGGACAAGGACATCCCCAGGCGCACCGGGATACCGATCGAATTCCTCGGCCTGTGGGACACGGTCAGCGCCTATGGCATGCCCGTCGAAGAGTTCAAGCCCGCCGTGCACTGGCTGGTGTGGCCGATGTACTTCGATGACCTGGTGCTGGCGCCAAGCGTCCAGCACGCCTATCACGCCTTGTCGCTGGACGACGAGCGCACTACCTTCCATCCGCTCGTCTGGGACGAGAGCGCCGAGCGCCGCATGGAGGCCGACGGCGACATCATGCCGGGACGGATGCAGCAAGTCTGGTTCTCCGGCGTGCATGCGAACGTGGGCGGCGGCTATCCGGAAGACCAGCTCAGCCTGATCAGCCTGGAATGGATGATGCAGAACGCCATGCGCCATGAACTCAGGCTCATCCAGCACTTCGTCGACCTGACACGCGCATCGATGTCGCCCTATGCCCGACTGTACGATTCGCGGGCGGGCCTGCACACCCTGTACAGGTACACCCCGCGCCAGATCAGGATGTTCGAGGACCTCGCCAAGAACAAGATCCTGCCGGTGATCCATTGGAGCGTGATCCTGCGGCTGGCGGACGCCACGGACAGATACGCGCCCGTCACCCTGCCCACCAGCTTCGAGGTGCTCGCGCCTGACGGCAAGGTCTATCCCTTGGCCGCTGCGAGCGGCAAGGGCGCGCTGGCTGGCACCGCGCATCCGCCGCTGGCCACCCTGCGCGAGGCGATGCTGCGCATCGTCCCGCCGAATGCGGCCGCGATCGAACTCGCCCTCGATACGGTCTGGTGGCGCCGCCTATGTTATTTCATCACAGTCATGGTCGGCCTGGTCATCCTGGCGTTTCCGCTGTTTGGCGAAGCCGCCTACGACGCGGATAACCAGCGTGTACGCGGCATCATCGACCCGGTGGTCACGATGCTGGGGGCCTTCGTCCCTTCGCAAGCCGAGCGCTGGATCGCCGCCTTGCGCGGATCGCCTCTGGTCATCGGGTCCCTGCTCATCGCCCTGGGGATACTCGTGAAGCTCAGCAGCGTGCTGCAGACCCGCATACGCGACCGCGCGATGCTGGGCTGGCATGCCGCCAACAAGTACGCCTATCTGCAGTGGCTGAGCGACCACGAGCGGCGCTCGCGCAACGTGGCCCTCGCTGCCTTCATCGTCGGCGCCGGCATGCTGGCCTGGGCGAAGCTGCGCGAGGCAAGCCTGCAAGTTCCGGTGATCGGTACGCTGCTGCTCCTCTGGAGCCTGTGGCGTATCGGACATTCGCTGGCGTGCCTGCGTCGCCTGAAGACCGCGGCGGACAAGGGAGCGGATCCCAGTGCGGCAACACAGCCGGGAACCTGGTCGCTGAAACTTGCACGGGCGTTGCGCAAGCATGCCGGGCTGGTGAAGCTTTACCGCTTCGCTGCGCAAAAACTGGTTCCGGCCTTCTTCGTGCTCCTCATGATCCTCGCGGCGGCCATCATCGGCAACCGCGTCGCCTTCGATGCCTTGAATTCGGTCGGGCTGGTGTGCGAGCCCACGCCGGGCCTGGAGCAGGACAGGGAAGACCTGTCCAGGAGCGGCCGGGTTGCGTTCATGACGAATGCTCCCTGCCTTGCCACCGGCATCGTCCTGCAGCGGGGCGGACGCTATCGGGTCACGCTCAAGGACCCTGAGGGCACGTGGTTCGATCGGGCGCTCCACACCGACCTGGGCGGCTTTCCGACGTCCAGTCTGGTGCACCGATTCGGCATGCCCTTGAAACGCTGGTGGAGCGCAAACTGGTTCGCGCCGATCGGCCGGGTGGGGCAATACGGCAACGAGGAATACGTGCTGGAGCCGATTGCTCCCTATCTCGAGCGCCGCTATCCCGCCGTGCCGGAGTTCGGCGGATCGTTGCGCTGCCCGATTCCGCCCGAGGACGCGAAGCGCCTGCGCGCCAGCGACGCCACGCCGGCGGAGCGCAAGGTCCTGGTTGCGGAAGTTACCGCGAAGAGTACAGGGGAGCTCTTTTTGTTCGTCAATGATGCGGTGGTCTGGCCACCCAATCTTCATGGCTATTTTTACAGCAATAACCTGGGCAGCGCCCTGGTCAACGTCGAGCGCCTGCACATGGCGGCGGACGAGCCGGCGGCCGGTGCAAGGAGCGCGGCGCTTGGCCCCGCCGCGCCACTGGCGCTGCCCCAGGCGGCGCCGCTGCCTCCCTTCGATCTCGCTCAGTGCCCTGGCTATGGCGCCTCCGTCCCGATGGACAGGCCATGAATGCAAAGACCATGCCGGGATCGCACCCTACCATGCCAGTCCGTGCGCACCATTGGTTCCAGGCTGAGCTGTTCGAACAGGCGCTGGCTCATCGTGCCGCCTCCTTGCCGGTGACAGAATGCGCGCGGCCCAGCATCGGTGCGATGTCGACGGCCGCCGCCATGGCGCGGTAACCCGCGTCGCCCGGATGCAGGTGGTCGCCCGCATCGAAGGCGGCGCGCATCCGCCGCGGGTTGCCCGGGTCACGCAGCACGGCATCGAAGTCGACGATGGCATCGAACACGCCGGCCGTGCGGATCCAGGCGTTCAGTTGCTGGCGCATCCTTTCCTTGGCGGGGCTGTAGTGGCCGGCGAAGGGCGTGCCTTCGAGCGCGCCTTCGAAAGGCGGCAGGGTGCCCACGGTAATGCGCAGACCTCGTGCATGCGCCGCCGCGGCCAGCTGGCGGTAGCCGGCACTGAGCTCGTCCAGGGTCACGGGGCTTTCCTGCGGGGCGAAGGGGCTGCCCGGCCAGCCGATATCGTTAATGCCGAGCAGGACGATCAGGTCCGAGACGCCGGGCTGGCTGAGCACATCCTGGTCGAAGCGCGCCAGGGCATTGCGGCCCATGCCGTCACGCAGGAGGCGCGCCCCGGAGATGCCGGCGTTGGCGACGGCGACGCCATGCGGCGCCAGGCGCTGCGCCAGGAAGTCGGGCCAGCGCCGGTCCGCATCCGGTGTCGAGCCATTCCCATCCGTGATCGAATCGCCCAGGGTTACCACGGTGCGGCCGCCCGGCGTGGCCTCGACCAGCACGGCGTTCAGGAACAAGCGTCCTTCGACGCGGGCGCCGGCCCGGCCGCTTCCGCCCGCATTGCCGGGCAAGAGCCGGAAGCTCTGCTGGCCGCCCCAATGGAAAGTCGACACGGCGGTGCGCTCAGGCAGGTAGCTGGTGACGCTCAGGCGCGCCAGCGGCGCTACCGGAAAGGCGAGGGGATCGCTCGTCAGCGCCGCGCCAGGCGGGATGACGGCATCGGTCTTGCCCCCGAAGCGCAACGGATGCGCCTGGCCCGCTTCGGTCGCCACCCTGACCTCGCCCAGCTTGAGCGGCGCGCTGCCGTAGCGGTTCGAGAACACCAGCCGGATGCGCCGCCCACCGGCGCTCAGGCGGATGGTGTCGCGCACGGTCTGCTTGTCGAGATAGGCGGGCACCTTCATCGGCAGGACGAAGCTGCTGTCCCAGCCAGGCTGGGGCGCCGCATACCATGAGGTGATCCATTGTTCCTTCCTGGGCGCCTTGGCGTCCGCCAGTGCCTCTCCGCCAAAGGCAAGGGCCAGGCCGAGAAAGGCAGTCGCCGTGGGATGGGCTGTCATCGTGTTCTCCTTCAGATCGCGTTGGGTCCACGATAGGTCATTCGACAGTGACAATGAAGATGGTAGGATCGAAGATCGCTTATTCCAATTAAGAATGACTACATCATGGATACATTGCGGGCAATGCGGACGTTCGTCCGAACAGTGGAATTGGGCAGCCTGTCGTCGGCGGCGCGCGAATGCGGTACGACCCAGCCGACCGTGTCCAAGCTGCTGGCCCAGCTGGAGCGCCGGCTGGCCGTGCGCCTGTTCGAGCGCAGCACACGCGGTCTGTCGCCGACCGAGCAGGGACAGCGCTTCTACCGCGACGCCAAGCTGGTGCTGGAGCAGTTCGACGCCGCGGTAAGCGGCGTCCAGGGCATGACGGGGCAGGCTTCCGGGCTGTTGCGCATCAATGCGCCGGTCGCGCTCGGCCAGTACCGCCTGAATGCCATGGTCCAGCAGTTCCTGGCGGCGCACCCGGGCATCGACATCGAACTGATCCTCAATGACCGTTTCGTCGACCTGGTGGAGGAGGGCGTCGACCTCGCCTTCCGCCTGGGCGGCACCTTGCCGCCGGACGCCATCGGCCGCCATCTGGCCACGATTTCGCGCATGCTGGTGGCCGCGCCGGCCTACCTGGCGCGGCGCGGAACGCCGGCGCTGCCCGAGGACCTGCCGGCGCACGACTTCGTGCGCTTCGCCTGGACGCCGGGCGCCATGGTCGACCTGTTCAGCGGTGGAGAACCCCGGCAAGTCGAGACCGCCAGCCGCTACCGCGTGAACAATGCGCTGGCCATCCGCGAGGCCCTGGCGCTCGGCAGCGGCATTGGGCTCTGCCCGGAGTGGCTGGTGCGCGACCTGCTCGACAGCGGCGCTCTGGTGCGTGTGCTGCCGGCCTGGTCGGCCCGCCCCCAGGATCTGTTCCTGTTGTACCCGTCGCGCCAGTACCAGCCTTTGCGGACCAGGCTGTTCATCGACTTCGCCATCGGGCAACTGGCGTCCTTGCCGGGTTTCGAGCGCCCCATTGGATGAATCGTCACCATTTGCAATTGTTTGCAACTTTCCATTACAGAAAGCTCGCGCCGCAACGAAAAACGGTATCGTGGCGGCCATGACAGCATGTCGCTGTCCCCAGTTTCAGGAGAACAACATGTCCCTCGCCAAACCCACCCTGCTGATTGCCTTGCTGTTCGCCTCCCAGGCCTATGCCCAGGTCCAGGCCCAGGCGGCCCCGTCGGCGGTGTCGACCGCAGGCAGCATGGTGATCGTCCCGGCCTTCGGCGAAGTGCGCCACGCGAACGACCAGGCGATCGTCACCTTCAGCGTCGAAGAGCACGACAAGGACAAGGCCAAGGCCGCCGAGCGCGTGAACCGCAAGATGAAAGAAGGCACCGAGATCCTGCGCAAGGCCGACCCGCGCGCCGAGTTCAAGACCATGGGCTATTTCACCTACCCGGTCTATCCGGAAAACGTGCAGCCGCCGCGCCCGGTCGATGGCGTGGCCAAGCCGCCGGTGCCGGTGGCCTGGCGCGTGGGCCAGTACCTGGAGATGAAAACCACCAGCCTGGACAGCCTGCCGAAGACCGCCGCCAGCGCGCAGAAAGTGCTGGCGATCAACGGCATCCAGTTCGGCCTGGCCCCCGCCACCGAGAAGCGCCTGGATGACCAGCGCATCGCGGCCACCTACAAGAACCTGAACGAGCGCATTGCCTCGATCGCCAACGCCATGGGCCGCAAGCTGGCCGACGCGTCGATCGAGACGGTCGATTTCGAAGGCTCGGGCAACTATGCCGGCGGCCAGGGCGACATGGCGGCGGCGCCGATGATGGCCCGCATGAGCGCCAAGCGCGAGATGGCCGATGCAATGCCGGAACCGAGCTTTGAACCGGGCGAAACCACCCTGCAAATGCGCCTGGTGGGCAAGGTCAGGTTCAAGTAAAACGTGAAGGTAAGGTTTTGCCAAGCGTAACGGTTCGCTAACAACGGTTCTCCGCCTCTATAATGCGGAGAACAGCCGTTTGGCGCTTACTTGAAAATTCCTTATGCCAACCTTTCCAAGAAGAAGAACACCAGGGGCCGTGCCGAAAGCACCGCGCTTCGCCCGCCTGAAGCGTTTCGGACGCCGCGCCAACGACCGCCTGCCGGGCGAGCGCGGCCGCGGCATCTACCTGCTGCCCAACGCCTTCACCACCGCCGCGCTGTTCTGCGGCTTCTACGCCATCGTGATGGCGATGAACCAGCGCTTCGAGCACGCCTGCTGGGCCGTGTTCATCGCCATGATCCTGGACGCGCTGGACGGCCGCATCGCGCGCCTGACCAATACCCAGTCCGAGTTCGGCGCCCAGTACGACTCCCTGTCCGACATGGTGTCCTTCGGCGCCGCGCCCGCGCTCGTGATCTACGAGTGGTCGCTGCGCGGCCTGGGCAAGCTGGGCTGGATCGCCGCCTTCATCTACTGCGCCGGCGCCGCGCTGCGCCTGGCCCGCTTCAACACCAACATCGAGGTGGTCGACAAGCGCTTCTTCCAGGGCTTGCCCAGCCCGGCCGCGGCGGCCCTGGTGGTGGGTTTCATCATGATGATGACCGACCCCGACATCAATGTCAGCTCGCGCCAGGTGGACTGGGTGAGCTGGGGCATCGCCGTGTTCGCGGGCCTGACCATGGTGTCGAACGTGCCTTTCTACAGCTTCAAGGACGTCAATTTCCGCAAGTCGGTGCCCTTCATCGTGGTCTTCCTGATCGCGCTGGCACTGGCGCTGCTGGCGATCGACCCGCCCAAGGTGCTGTGGCCGATCTTCGTGATCTACGGCCTGTCCGGCTACGTGGTGTTCGTCATGCGCCGCGCCAAGGGCCGGCCGGTGAGCATCATCCCGCTTGATGACGACCACGACGAGCACGAGGAAGAGCAGCGGCGGCGCTAGCAGGCAAGGGGGCGCCGCGACATTCATCCAACCTTGACCGGAGCTCCCCATGCCCGACCCGAACCGCCTGATCATTTTCGACACCACCCTGCGCGACGGCGAGCAGTCGCCCGGGGCGTCGATGACGAAGGACGAGAAGGTGCGCATCGCGCGCCAGCTCGAACGGCTGCGGGTCGACGTCATCGAGGCCGGCTTCGCGGCCGCCTCGCCCGGCGACTTCGAGGCGATCCGCGCGATATCGAGCGCGGTGCGCGAATCCACCATCTGCTCGCTGTCGCGCGCCAACGACCGCGACATCGCCCGCGCCGCCGAGGCCCTGGAGCCCGCCGCGCGCAAGCGCATCCACACCTTCATCGCCACGTCGCCCCTCCACATGCAGATGAAGCTGCGCATGGAGCCCGAGCAGGTGCTGGAACAGGCCAGGCTGGCCATCCGCTGCGCACGCCAATACACCGACGACATCGAGTTCTCGCCCGAGGACGGCAGCCGCTCGGACGAGGACTTCCTGTGCCGCGTGCTCGAAGCCGTGATCGCTGAGGGCGCGACCACCATCAACTTCCCCGATACCGTCGGCTATGCGGTGCCCGAGCAGTTCGGCGAGCGCATCCGCCGGTTGCGCGAGCGGGTGCCGAATTCGGACCAGGCGGTATGGTCGGTCCACTGCCACAACGATCTTGGCCTGGCGGTGGCGAATTCGCTGGCCGGCGTCGTCATCGGCGGCGCGCGCCAGATCGAATGCACGATCAACGGCCTGGGCGAGCGGGCTGGGAACACCTCGCTCGAGGAAGTCGTGATGGCGCTGCGCACGCGCCACGATTTCTATCACCTGGCCGTTGGGGTAGACACCACCCAGATCGTGCCCGCTTCAAAGATGGTCTCGCAGATCACCGGCTTCGCGGTGCAGCCGAACAAGGCGGTGGTGGGCGCCAACGCCTTCGCGCACGCCTCGGGCATCCACCAGGACGGCATCCTGAAGGCGCGCGAGACCTACGAGATCATGCGCGCCGAGGACGTGGGCTGGACCGCCAACAAGATCGTGCTCGGCAAGCTCTCGGGCCGCAACGCCTTCAAGGCGCGCCTGCAGGAACTGGGCATCGCGCTGGAGTCCGAGGCCGAGGTCAACGCCGCCTTCGCCCGCTTCAAGGAGCTGGCGGACCGCAAGGCCGACATCTTCGACGAGGACATCATGGCCCTGGTCTCGGACGAGGACCGGTCGCAGGGGGCGGAGATCTACCGCTTCGTGTCCCTGTCGCAGCGCTCGGAGACGGGCGAACTGCCGCATGCGCGCATCGTGTTCTCGATGGACGGCAAGGAAGTGGCGGCCGAGGGCAGCGGCGACGGGCCGGTGGACGCGACCATCAGGGCGATCGAGAGCGTCGTGGGGAGCGGGGCGGAGCAGGTGCTGTTTTCGATCAATGCGATCAGCAACGGGCCGGCCTCGCAGGGGGAGGTGACCATTCGCTTGTCGCATGCGGGAAGGATCGTCAATGGCGTGGGGGCGGATCCGGACATTATCGTGGCGTCGGCCAAGGCTTACCTGTCGGGATTGAACAAGCTGCAGTCGAAAGTGGAGAGGGTGAATCCGCAGGGGGTGTGAGGGGCGTTATCGCTGCTCGGCCAAACTTGGGTCCCCGCCTTCGCGGGGAGTCATTGCCGCCAGTGGCGGGACTGACGTGCTAAAGGACGTGGTCCAAGTTACGGTATCTGGAATCCGCCACCCGTAAACGTCGTCCCCGCGAAGGCGGGGACCCAAGTCCGCACCGCAGCCACTAACACCAAGCCTTCACCAAAACCGATCCTTCGGGTCATACCTCGGATCCGGCCCGTTCATCATCATCCGCACCACCCCCTGCCGGTCGAAGTGCACGTGCATCAGCGAATTCCACACCCCAGCCTCCTTGTACCGGTACGACCACACCTCGTAATCGTGCATGGCCACCCGCGACACCTCCGCCGGCCGGCCCAGGGTGCGCAGCACGTCTTCCTTGGTCGCCCGGTCCACCTTGATGGTCGCGAACTTCTCTCCGGTCAGCACCTGCTCGTAGGAGACCAGCCGCCCATCGGCCCCGATGTGCGCCATCCAGGTGAATTGCCCCATGGGCCCGGTCGCATACTCCAGCACCTGCTCATCGCCGCCGCGGTAGACCGAGGTCGGCGTTCCCAGCTTGGCGTACACGGCGTCGAGCGGGTCGCCCGGCTGCGGGGCCTCGCGCATCAGCCCCGCACAGCCCGTCAGCGCCAGCAGGGCGCCAAATATTGCAATCTTGATCACATTTGTCATCGCGGCACCTGCAAATCGCTTCCAAAACCTCATCATGCCCCATCCAGCGGATGCAAACACTGGCTCCACGAAGCGTTTTCACCTATACTGGCGGGTCTGTCCATTCAGGGCAGGTTTTTTGATAATCACGGTGCGCTGGGTTCCGACTCTTGCACCGCATGTGAAAGGTAACATCATGACCGTAGAAAACATCAACAAAGCCGCGATCATCGCGGACAACGCACGTGGCCAAAACGACACCGGTTCGCCGGAAGTCCAGGTCGCACTGCTGACCGCACGTATCAACGAGCTGAACGGCCACTTCAAGGCACACCAGAAGGATCACCACTCGCGTCGTGGCCTGATCATGATGGTCAACCGTCGTAAGAGCCTGCTGGCTTACCTGAAGCGTACCGACGCGAACCGTTACCGCGACCTGATCGCCAAACTCGGCCTGCGTAAGTAATCGTTGCGCCAGACGGTTTAGTCACGAAATGCCTGCGCCAGTAACCCTGTCGCGGGCATTTTTTGTTTGTACCGGTTTTTTGTTGTTTTGCAGTAAAGGCCGCCCGGTGCGGCCCGTGGTGAGGTGAACGACAGCCCCTGAAAATCTGTCGGCAAATAGAAAGGGATTACCCATGTTTAACAAAGTTACGAAAACCTTCCAGTACGGTCAGCACACGGTCACCCTGGAGACGGGTGAAATCGCGCGCCAGGCATCCGGCGCCGTCGTTGTGTCGGTCGAAGACACGGTCGTGCTGGCCACTGTGGTCGCCAAGAAGGACGCCAAGCCGGGCCAGGATTTCTTCCCGCTGACCGTCGACTACATGGAAAAAACGTACGCAGCCGGTAAGATCCCGGGCGGCTTCTTCAAGCGTGAAGGCCGTCCTTCCGAAAAAGAGACCCTGACCTCGCGCCTGATCGACCGTCCGATCCGCCCGCTGTTCCCGGAAGGCTACCTGAACGAAGTCCAGGTCATCATCCACGTCCTGTCGGTCAATCCTGAGATCGATCCGGACATCCCTGCGATGATCGGCGCCTCGGCCGCCCTGTGCATCGCCGGCATCCCGTTCAACGGCCCGATCGGCGCGGCGCGCGTCGGCTACGCGAACGGCCAGTACATCCTGAATCCGACCACCACCGAGCTGAAGACCTCGCAGATGGACCTGGTCGTGGCAGGCACCGAAACCGCCGTGCTGATGGTGGAATCGGAAGCGCAGCAGCTGTCCGAAGAAGTGATGCTGGGCGCGGTCGTCTTCGGCCACGACCAGATGAAGGTCGTGATCGATGCGATCCACGACCTGGTCGCCGACGGCGGCAAGCCGGAAGTCGAGTGGGCGCCGGCGCCGAAGAACGAAGCACTGATCGCCCGCGTGGGCGAACTGGCCGGCGCCAAGGTCCGCGACGCGTACCAGACCCGCGAAAAATCGGCGCGCCAGCAAAAGCTGAAGTCGCTGTCGAGCGAAGTGATGGCCGAGCTGGCGGCGCAAGGCGTCGACGCCGATGCGGCCGAAGTCGGCAACATCCTGTTCGACATGGAAGCCAAGGTCGTGCGTTCGCAGATCCTGGAAGGCGAGCCGCGTATCGACGGCCGCGACACCCGCACCGTGCGTCCGATCGCGATCCGCACCAGCGTCCTGCCGCGTACCCACGGCTCGGCCCTGTTCACCCGCGGCGAGACCCAGGCGCTCGTGGTCGCCACCCTCGGCACCGCGCGCGACAGCCAGAAGATCGACGCGCTGATGGGCGAGTACACCGACGACTTCATGCTGCACTACAACATGCCTCCGTTCGCCACCGGCGAAACCGGCCGCGTGGGCACCCCGAAGCGCCGCGAAGTCGGCCATGGCCGCCTGGCCAAGCGCGCGCTGGTCGCTGCGCTGCCCAACCCGGAAGACTTCAGCTACTCGGTGCGCCTGGTCTCGGAAATCACCGAGTCGAACGGCTCGTCGTCGATGGCTTCGGTCTGCGGCGGCTGCCTGGCGCTGATGGACGCCGGCGTGCCGATGAAGGCGCACGTCGCCGGCATCGCCATGGGCCTGATCAAGGAAGGCGGCAAGTTCGCCGTCCTGACCGACATCCTGGGTGACGAAGACCACCTGGGCGACATGGACTTCAAGGTCGCCGGTACCCCTGCAGGCATCACCGCGCTGCAGATGGACATCAAGATCCAGGGCATCACCAAGGAAATCATGCAGGTGGCGCTGGCACAGGCCAAGGAAGCCCGCCAGCACATCCTGGCCGAGATGCAGAAGGCCATGCCGACCGTGAAGACCGAGCTGTCGGACTTCGCACCGCGCCTGATCACCATCCGCATCAATCCGGAAAAGATCCGTGACGTGATCGGCAAGGGCGGCGCCGTCATCCGCGCGCTGACCGAGGAAACCGGCACCCAGATCGATATCACCGACGAAGGCGTCGTGACCATCGCGTCGGTCGATGCCGCCGCCGGCCAGGAAGCCAAGCGCCGCATCGAAGAGCTGACCGCATCGGTCGAAGTGGGCAAGACCTACGACGGCACCGTGCTCAAGCTGCTGGACTTCGGCGCGATCGTCCAGGTCATGCCGGGCAAGGACGGCCTGCTGCACATCTCGCAGATCGCCAACGAGCGCGTCAACGCCGTTGCCGACTACCTGAAGGAAGGCCAGCAAGTGCGCGTGAAGGTCCTCGAGACCGACGAGCGCGGCCGCCTGAAGCTGTCGATGAAGGCTGCCGATCCGGTGGAAGGCGCGGCGCAGTAATCCTGCTCCGGCCTCCAGCCGCAAAAACCGCCAGTGCGTGAGCCTGGCGGTTTTTTTTGTCCGCGGAATGGAGGCGGGCCAGGCGCGAAGACCGGATCAGTGAGAATCCACACAGTGTTCCTGACCAGGAACTGGCATCATTCCCGAACTTGACGACTGCAGTCTTTGCCGTCGGCTTTCGTCCTTTCGCATGGCGAAGGGCGGTCAACTCACACTTCGAAAGGACGTGCATGAAGCTTGTCATCCCGGCCGTACTGGGCCTATCGCTGTTCTCGGCGGGTCCCGCATACTCCGCTGCCACGGTGCACCCAACCAGCACCGCAGCACCAAGTCCCGCCCACGTCAACGCCGTGCAGGGGCTACTCAGCGCAATGCAGGCCGAGAAAATGTTGAACGGTGTCGCGGCTCGCAGCCGTTACCAGAGCGACGCGCAGCGGCAGGCCGTGTTCGCCAAGCTCAAAAAGACACCGCCTGCGGAGATTTACCAGCGTCTCGCGGCGCCGATGGCGCAGCTCATTTCCGCCGACACCGCGATCGAGATGACCCGCTTCTATAACACGCCTTATGGCAAGCAGGTCATCCACAACAAGTACAACAGCGGCTCGCAGATCATCATGCCAGGAACGAAGCCGGTCGTTCCGCAGGAGGAAAAGAAGGAGCGCAAGCGCGCAGCCTATGTCCAGGCGAGCAAGGAACTCGCGGATGCGGAACCAGCCATCGAACGCGAAGCGTTCAAGCTTCTGCAGCTGATCAACAAGGAAAAGCGCTGAAGCCAAGCGCAGGGCTTAGATCGGCAGCTTCAGCTTGGGATGGCATCGAGGCGCCGTAACAGGACCTGGACACGGGCCTCGGTTCTCGACCCCAGCTTGCGGGCCGCTTCCGCCAGCTCGCGGATCGCCGGCTTGTGCGGCGCCAGGGCTTCTGCGCTGAAGTCGGACAGCACCACGATGGCGTTGAAGATGCCGTTCTCGTTGCCGGGATGCCGCGCATACTGGACAATGGCGCCCGCCGCGGCGGCATCGCCCCGCCAGCCACTGACCAGCTCCTGGGCCGCCCTGACGCGCGCCGATGCCTGGGGCGCGAACAGATCCCGGATCAGGGTGTCGACCCGCTGGGCGATCGATTGGCGCGCCGAGGCCTGGACTTCATTGCTCTCGTCCGATTGCGCGATGGTGCGCGCCAGCACGGGGCCCTGGTCGGGAAGCGCGATCAGGACAGCCTGGACGGCCAGGCGGCGTACGTGCGGTTTGTCACTGGTGAGCGACTTCATCAGGGTGTTGATCAGGTTGCCTTGCGCAATCTTCGTGTTCGCGTCCATCAGTGCCCGCGACTGCTCGGCGCGACGCTCTTCGCTGGCCAGCTCGGCTTCCTTCAGACCCTGTGCGATCAGGTGACCCGCGAGTGCGATCGCGGCGGGGATCAATATCGTCGCGATAGCGGTGACCCGATCCCACAGGGATTTTTGCGGTGCGTCGTTTGCCATGATCGCCTCCAGGGAGCACGATGGAATGTTCCTCCAAGTGGCGCGTCGGCGCAAAGGATTCAGCTGTCTTTGACAAATAAGCAACAGGGCGCCCGTGCGTGAGCCTGACGGTTTTTTTATTGCCGATCCACTGGTTCGCATGTGTCAACCTGAAGTCTGCTATAGGCTTGACCCGCCCCAAGCACACATGAGGTGCCGAACGCCAGAATTACTCGATCGGCTTCGGTGTGAAAGTGTTGGTGCCGTGGCCGCGAACTCGAATCAGCGGAAAGGACACCATGGCAGCCACACTGTATAAGCAGTTTCAGCGACTGACTCCACAAGAACAATCGTATTTGCGCAGCAGGCCCTATCATGCGTTTGCCATCCAGGCGGCTCGAGATACTGCGTATAAAGAGACGCAAAGGCGTTTCGGACGCAACGGCCACAATGACAGGTCAGATGCGTTTCGCCACTGTTACTGGTCAGCGCTTCTCGCACGCGAACTCGGTTTTCAGGATGCACTGAAGTTCACGACGGCACATGAAGCCTTTCCAGCCAATCCTCCGGCTGAAAAGACCATGGACATCCACAACAATCGCATTGGACTCGATATCGGACGCGTCAAAGGAACGGATCAGGCGCTCAGCATGCGATGCATGGCGGCCCTGCAAGCGGGTAAGCTAAAAATTATGGTGAAATGACGCGATGCGTTCTTCAATCGTCCTTGTTCTCCTGCTCTTGCTTGCCGCTGCTTGCACACGTGAACCGGTCGAGAATCAGGCGCGTGCGCTCGGCGACCGTGAATTCGCTCCTGAACGATGGGCGGTGGCGTCAACGGCCGAGCGGGAACACATGGTGGCGTCGTTCCTTGCCAAGCACCCGCCGGACCGATTAACGACCCAGCAGGTGAAGCAGTTGCTGGGCGAGCCGACCGGCTACTACGACTACGATGAAAATCTTGCCTACCTTATCGGGCCGGCCACGGTGGAGAGCCAGTACGGAAAGGAACGCATGCTGGTTTTCATCACGGACAAGCGTACCGGGAATGTGGAAGAAGTCGAGTTGGTGCCGCCGCTGAAATAGTCCGATCGTCAGGCCATGCCGCGCCAGTCGGATTGCCGCATCACGCCTGGGGCGCCATCCAGACCAGATTCCACAGATGGCCGTCGAGATCCTCGAAACCCTGGTCGACCATGAAACCATGATCCTCCGGCGGATGCGGTGTGCGTCCGCCGGCGGCGACGGCCTTGGCGATCAGGCTGTCCAATTCTTCCCGGCTTTCGCAGCTCAGGCAGATGATGGCCTCGTTGGCTTCCTTCGCCTGCACCACCGGCTTGTCGATCAGGGACCTGAAGAAGGCTTCGGTCATCAGCATGACATGGATGCCGTCCACGATGTCCATGGAGACCGCATGCTCGCCGCTGAACCGCGGATTGACGCTGAAACCGAGGTTGGCAAAGAAGGCCCTGGACTTGTCCAGGTCCTTGACCGGAAGGTTGACGATGATCTGCTTGTTCATGATGTCCTCATGTGCGTTGGGATGACAGGTCCTGCCCCCTGACGACGAACGAGGACGCGCGAGATCGACAGGCCGGCGCAAGAAAATCCAGTCTTTTTGTCGTTATTGATCTGAAGCAAACCGCTGGCCCGGTCCCTGGTCAAAAATGGCCGGGGTCGCCACGCCTTCGGAGCGCACACGGGAATGCTGATGAGATGGATACTTGCCTGGCTGCTGGCGCTCGGCCTCCTGCACGGCTGTTCGGATTACTCCGTGGAGGGCCAGATCCACGCGCTCGGCGACGAGCATTTCACGCCGCAAGCATGGGCGAAGGCCGACCAGGTCACGCGCGGACGCATGCTGGCTTCCTTCATGAGCCAGTATCCGCCCAACCGCCTCACCCAGAAAGCGCTCCAGGACTTGCTCGGCGAGCCCACCGGCCACGCCAAGCAAGATGATGAGATCGCCTATATCGTCGGCCCCACGAGCGTCGAGAGCCAGTACGGCAAAGGCTATCTCCTGATCTTCACGATCGACCGGCAGACAGGGAAGGTGGCCCAGGTCCGGATGGTCCCGCCTGTCACACGCATCTAGCCCTTGCAGGCAGATACCGGCTATAGCCACGTCGGGTTTTTTCGTGCACACTGTGGGCGCGGCCTGTCCGCGTCCGTGCCGAACCGGGAATCCGATGAAACGTCTGTTGATCATACTGCTGCTCGCGCTCCTGCCTCTCCAGGCGGCGTGGGCAGCCGCATGCGCATGCTGCATCGGCGAGGAGGGCAAGGCCGCCCAGCAAAGCAGCCAGACGGTGGACCAGCAACAGCAAACCCCCGGCGATGACGGCGATGCGGACCAGCCCTGCTGCGACGGCGGCTGCGACGCCTGCCACCACCTCTCCGCCAGCGCGATCCCGTCCGCCAATCCCGACCTGCCGCTGCCGAAAGGCGCGCCGCATTTGCGCGGCACGGTGCGGCGCTATGTCTCGCACATTCCCGACCTGATTCCGCCGCCCGACCGGCTGCTCCGCGCCTGACCCGGCGGGAGACCTGCATCCTTCACGCCGCCTCGCGCGGCGCACAGTGCCCGCCGAACCTTGACCTGTTCGGAGCCACACCATGACATCCCTGTTCAAGCCGCTCTTGCTGGCGGCAACCCTGTTCGCGGCCGCCCCGGCGCCGGCCGCGGCGCAGCCTGCATCGCCGCTGACCCTGGCCGGCGCCATCGAACGCGCCTTGCAGGCGAACCCCGGCCTGCGCGCCGCCGCCAGCGAGCTCGCGGCCCACGAGGGCGCGCTGGCGCAGGCCGGCAGCCTGCCGAATCCCGAACTCGAGCTGCTGCGTGAAGGCGAGCGGCGCGAGAGCCGCACCACGACCGCCCAGTTGAGCATTCCCTTCGAACTGGGCGGCAAGCGCGCCGCCCGGGTCGATGCCGCGCGCCAGGAGCGCACACTGGCGGCGCTCGCGCTGGCCGATCTGCGCGTGCAGCTGCGCGCCGATACCACCGCCGCCTTCTACGCGCTGGCCGCCGCCCTCGAACGTCACCGCATGGCGCAGGAACTGGCGGCGCTCGCCGCGCGCGCTGTGGACATCGGCGCCAGGGGCGTCGAGGTGGGCAAGGTGTCGCCGGTCGATGCGACCCGCGCCCGCGTGGCCCACGCCGGGGCGCGGATCGAGGTGATCCAGGCCGCGCGCGATCTCGAGCAGGCGCGCGTCCAGCTGGCCGCGCTGTGGGGCGGCGATGCGGCCGGCTTGCGGATTGCACCGCCCGCCGGCGAGCTTCCCGTGGCCGCGCCGCTGCCCCAGCTCGGCGCACGGCTCGACGCGGCGCCGTCCATGCAGCGTGCGCGCGCCCAGGTCGGGCATCGCGAGGCATTGGCCCGGGTGGAACAGTCACGCCGCATTCCGGACCTGACCCTGATCGTAGGCACACGCCGCGAAGGACTGGAGGACCGCAACCAGGCCGTGGTCGGCATCTCGGTGCCGATCCCGCTGTTCAACCGTAACGGCGGCGCGGTGCTGGACGCGCTGCGCCGCGTCGACAAGGCGCGCGACGAGCAGGACGCCGAGCGGGTGCGCCTGCACGCCGAGCTGGCCCGGGCGCAGGCCCGCCTGAACGCCTCGCTGGACGAAGCGGCCCTGATCGCGGCCGAGATCCTGCCCGGCGCGGAAAGCGCCTACCGCGCCGCGAGCCGCGGCTTCGAGCTCGGGAAGTTCGGCTTCCTCGAGGTGCTCGACGCCCAGCGCACGCTGTTCCAATCGAAAAACCAATACCTGAACGCCGCCGCCGAGAGCCATCGCGCGGCGGCCGATATTGCGCGGCTGGCGGGAACGTCCGCAGCCCAGGAGAACCCATGAACAAGCAGCAAACCAGGGTCGTCGCCCTCATGCTGGCGGTGGCCCTCGCCATCGCCGCGCTGGTCCTGGCGCGCGACCGTGCGCCGGCGCCAAGCGACGAACACGCGGCCGAGACGAGCCAGGAACAGCATGAAGAAGGGCAGGGTGACGGGCACGAGGACCATGGCATGATCCGCTTCAGCGACGCCCAGGTGCAAGCCGCCGGCATCGCGCTGATTGATGCCGGTCCCATGCAGATGGAAACCTTCCTGCGCATGCCCGGCCAGATCGCCCTCAACGAAGACCGCACGGCCCACGTCACCCCGCGTGCGGCGGGCGCGGTGGAATCGGTGCCCGCCAACCTGGGCGACCGGGTGCGCAAGGGCGACGTGCTGGCCGTGATCGCGAGCGCCGACGTGGCGGCCCAGCGCGGCGCGCTGGCGGCGGCGGAACGCCGCCTGGCCTATGCGCGCAAGCTGCACGCGCTTGAAAAGACCCTATGGGAAGAACAGATCTCGGCGCGCCAGGACTTGCTCAAGGCGGAGCAGGAACTGCACGAGGCCGAGATCGCGCGGCAAGCCGCGCGCCAGCAGCTGCACGCGCTCGGCACGCTTGGCGGCGGGACGTCGAACCGCCTGCAGATCCGCGCGCCCTTCGACGGGATCATCGTCGAGAAGCACATCGCGCTGGGCGAGGTGGTGGGCGCCGACACTCGCGTGTTCACCCTGACCGACCTGTCCACCGTGTGGGCCGACGTGGTGGTGCCGGCCAAGGATCTCGACATCGTACGGGTCGGCACGGACGCCGTGATCCGTTCCATCGCGTCCGAGACCTCGGCGCCGGGCAAGGTGAGTTTCGTCAGTTCGCTGGTCGGCGCGGCGTCGCGCTCGGCCACGGCGCGCGTGGTGCTGGCCAATCCCGGCGCCGCCTGGCGTCCCGGCCTGGCGGTGAACGTCGACGTGGTCACCGGTTCCAGCCAGGCGGCAGTGGCGGTGCCGCGCGAAGCGATCCAGACCCTGGACGGACGCCAGGTCGTCTACCGGCGCATGAAGGAGGGCTTCGCCGCCCAGGCCGTCGCCACCGGCCGCTCGGACGGCCGCTTTGTCGAGATCACGTCCGGCCTGCGCGCCGGCGAACGCGTTGCCGCTGCCGGCAGCTTCGCCATCAAGGCGGAGCAGGGCAAGGGCGAGGCCGACCACCACTGACGAGAAGGCGACCCATGTTCGAACGCATCATCCGGGCCTCCATCGCCCACCGCTGGCTGGTCATGCTGGCGGTGCTCGCCATGGCCATCCTCGGCATCTACAACTACCAGCGCCTGCCGATCGACGCCGTCCCCGACGTCACCAACGTGCAGGTGCAGATCAACACCCATGCCCCTGGCTATTCGCCGCTCGAGACCGAGCAGCGCATCACCTATCCGGTCGAGGCCGTGCTCTCCGGCCTGCCCGGACTCGAGCAGTTCCGCTCCCTGTCGCGCTACGGCCTGTCGCAGGTGACAGTCGTATTCGAGGAGGGCACCGACATCCACTTCGCGCGCCAGCTGGTCAGCCAGCGCCTGCAGGATGCGCGCGGCCAGCTGCCGCCGGGCGCGGTCCCGGCCATGGGCCCGATCGCCACCGGCCTGTCCGAGATCTATCTATGGACCGTCGAGACCGTGCCCGGCGCGAAGAAGCCCGACGGCACGTCCTATACGCCGACCGACCTGCGCGAGATCCAGGACTGGATCATCAAGCCGCAATTGCGCACCGTGCCCGGGGTCACCGAGATCAATTCCATCGGCGGCTACGACAAGGAATACCTGGTGGCGCCGGATACGGCGAGCTTGTCGTCCTATGGCCTGGAGCTGGCCGACATCGTGCGCGCGCTGGAAAAGAACAACAGCAACGTCGGCGCCGGCTATATCGAGCGCGAAGGCGAGCAGTACCTGGTGCGCGCGCCGGGCCAGGCCGCATCCACGGGCGACATCGGCAACATCGTGGTGACGACCGTGAACGGCATCCCGGTGCGCATCCGCGACGTGGCCGAGGTCTCGGTCGGGCGCGAGCTGCGCACCGGCGCCGCCACCGAGAACGGCCAGGAAGTGGTGCTCGGCACCGTGTTCATGCTGCTGGGCGAGAACAGCCGCGCCGTGTCCACGGCCGTCGACCGCCGCATGGCCGAGATCAACCGCAGCCTGCCCGCGGGCGTGAAGGCGGTGACGGTCTACGACCGCACCGACCTGGTCGAGCGGGCCATCGCCACCGTGCGCACCAATCTTCTGGAAGGGGCGGTGCTGGTGGTGGCGGTGCTCTTCCTCTTCCTGGGGAACATCCGCGCCGCCTTGCTCACGGCGATGGTGATTCCGCTGGCGATGCTGTTCACCTTCTCGGGCATGGTGGGCAACCGGGTCAGCGCCAACCTGCTCAGCCTGGGCGCGCTGGACTTCGGCATCATCGTCGATGGCGCCGTGGTCATCGTCGAGAACTGCGTGCGCCGCATCGCCCAGGCACAGTCGCGCGTGGGGCGGGCGCTCACCCTCGAGGAGCGCTTCCACGAGGTGTTCGAGGCGGCGCGGGAGGCGCGCCGTCCGCTCATCTACGGCCAGCTGATCATCATGATCGTCTACCTGCCGATCTTCGCCCTCACCGGCATCGAGGGCAAGATGTTCCACCCGATGGCCTTCACCGTGGTCATCGCCCTGCTGGGCGCGATGATCCTGTCGGTGACTTTCGTGCCGGCCGCGGTGGCCTTGTTCATCGGCGACAAGGTGACGGAAAAGGAAAGCGGCGCGATGCACGCCGCGCGCCGCTGGTATGCGCCTTGCCTGCGCTACGCGATGGCCAACCGCCCGGTGGCGCTGGCCTTCGCCGCCCTTGTGCTGGCGCTATCGGGCCTGATGGCCACGCGCCTGGGCCTGGAATTCGCGCCCACCATGAACGAAGGCGACCTGGCCGTGCTCACCGTGCGCGTGCCCGGCACCAGCCTGTCGCAGTCGGTCAAGATGCAGCAGCAGATCGAGACCACCCTGGTGCGCAGCTATCCCGAGATCGAGCGCGTGTTCGCGCGCATCGGCACCGCCGAAATCGCTTCCGACCCGATGCCGCCGAGCGTGGCCGACGGCATCATCATGCTCAAGCCGGAAGCCGACTGGCCGCGCCCGAAAAAGACGCGCGAGGAGCTGCTGGCGGCGATCCGCCACACGCTCGACGGGCTGCCCGGCAACAGCTACGAATTCAGCCAGCCGATCCAGCTGCGCGTCAACGAACTGATTTCCGGCGTGCGCAGCGACGTGGCGGTGAAGGTGTTCGGCGACGAGCTGGAAGTGCTGAACGCCACCGCGGCACGCGTCGCCGCCGAATTGCGCAAGGTGGCGGGAGCGAGCGAAGTGCAGGTCGAGCAGACCACCGGCCTGCCGATGTTGCAGATCAAGGTAGACCGCGAGCGTGCCGCGCGCATGGGCCTGAACATCGGCGATGTGCAGGAAATGATCGCCACCGCCACCGCCGGCCGCGCGGCCGGCATCGTGTTCGAGGGCGACCGCCGTTTCGAGATTGTGGTGCGATTGCCTGAGACGGTGCGCGGCGACATCGAGGCGCTGCGGCGCCTGCCGGTGGCGCTGCCGGTGAAGGAGGAGGGCGCGCCGCACAGCTTCATCGCGCTGGGCGAGATCGCCAGCTTCGACCTGGCGCCCAGCCCCAACCAGTTCAGCCGCGAACAGGGCAAGCGCCGCGTGGTGGTCACCGCCAACGTGCGCGGACGCGATATCGGCTCCTTCGTGGCAGAGGCGCAGGAGCGGGTCGCGCAGCGGGTGTCCGTCCCGGCGGGCTACTGGACCAGCTGGGGCGGACAGTTCGAACACCTGCAGGCCGCCGCCGGGCGCCTGCGGCTGGTGGTGCCGGCGGCGCTGGCGCTGGCGTTCGCGCTGCTCTACCTGGTCTTCAACAATGCCAGGGACGGCCTGCTGGTCTTCACCGGCATTCCCTTCGCGCTCACGGGCGGGCTGTGCGCCCTGTGGCTGCGCGGCATACCGATGTCGATCTCGGCGGCGGTCGGCTTCATCGCCCTGAGCGGGGTCGCGGTGCTGAATGGCCTGGTGATGGTGACGTTCATCCGCAAACTGCGCGAAGAGGGCATGCTGCTGCGGCCGGCGGTGGAAGAGGGCGCGATGGGGCGACTGCGCCCGGTGTTGATGACGGCGCTGGTGGCCTCGCTGGGTTTTGTCCCGATGGCGCTGGCCACCGGCACGGGGGCCGAGGTGCAGCGGCCGCTGGCGACGGTCGTGATCGGCGGAATCGTCTCGTCGACCGTGCTCACCCTGCTGCTGTTGCCGGCGCTGTACGAGTATGCTCACCGCAGGGAAAAATGAGCGCTTCCGGCGCGCTGCAGAGCGGAGAAAGCCACGCATCCGGCCAGTCTAAAGGTAACATGCGTGTCGCCCTTGCGACACAATGTGCCGGCGTCGGAAGAATTTCCATCTTTGCAGCAAAAATATCTGCCAGACAACTCAACCGTGCCAAGGGTTTCGTGGCTGAAATGGTATAGTTGGCTGTTTATCTCATTCGTGTACCTACACGGGCAGTGATTTGCCACGTAGCGTAATCAACCGACAACGTATAAAAGGGATTGATCGATGACCACCAAGGATGACGCAGGCCGTATCAGCCAGATGTTGCAGGAAAACGAAGCGGCGATCGGCGCCGAATGGCTGGCCCAGCTGGAAGCGATTTCCGTGCGCGGCACGAGCGCGGCCCGTGAGCAACTGCGTAATCACTGCCAGCAATTCCTGGCCGCCGTCACCACCGCCACCCGCGCCGGCGAGCTCGACAACATCGAGCACCGCTCCTGGGACGAGGTCCGCGACCTGCTGGCCGAAATTTCCTCGAGCCGCGCCAAGTCCGGCTCGACCCCGAGCGACACCGCGACCTTCGTGTTTTCGCTCAAGCAGCCGGTGTTCAAGTACTTGCGCCAGTTCTTCGCGGACGACGCGCCGGCGCTGGCCTCCGCGTCCTGGATGATCAGCACCCTGCTCGACAAGCTCGGCCTGTACACCATCGAAGTGTTCCAGAAAACCAAGGACATGATCATCGTGCGCCAGCAGCAGGAACTGCTCGAGCTGTCGACCCCGGTCGTGAAGCTGTGGAACGGAATTCTGGCGCTGCCCCTGATCGGCACCCTGGATTCGGCCCGCACCCAGGTGGTGATGGAAAACATCCTGCAGAAGATCGTCGACACCGGCGCATCGATCGCGATCATCGACATCACCGGCGTGCCGACCGTGGACACCCTGGTGGCCCAGCACCTGATGAAGACCATCGCCGCGGCGCGCCTGATGGGCGCCGACTGCATCATCAGCGGCATCCGCCCGCAGATCGCGCAGACCATCGTGCACCTGGGCGTGAATCTGGAAGACGTGATGACCAAGGCCACCCTGGCCGACGCCTTCCTGGTCGCGCTGGAGCGTACCGGGACCGCGCTCGTGTCGAAACACGGCGCGTGAGGCTGGACCCATGGAACGGATTCCTATCCTGCGCATGGGCGACCTGCTCCTCGTGACGATCCAGGTCGACATGCATGACCGCCTTGCCATGACCTTGCAGGACGACCTGACCGAGAGGATCGTGCGCGACGGCGCCAAGGGCGTGCTGATCGATATTTCCGCGCTCGACCTGGTCGATTCCTTCATCGGGCGTATGATCAGCAACACCGCCGCCATGGCGCGCGTGCTGGACGCCCAGACCGTCGTCGTCGGCATGCAGCCCGCGGTCGCGATCACGCTCGTCGAGCTCGGCCTGACCCTGCACGGCGTGAAGACCGCGCTCAACGTCGAAAAGGGCATGTCCCTGCTAGGAAAGAGTTACCAGTGATGGGCGACGCGCATACCAATGCAGTCCCGTACGAGTCCGAGTTGCTGGAGCGCCACCGCCAGCAGCGCACGGGGCGGGTGATCCTGCCGCTGCGGTCGGACGAGGACGTGGTCGGGCTGCGCAAGCAGGTGCGCGAACGTGCGGTGGCGATCGCCTTGTCCCTGGTCGACCAGACCAAGCTGGTCACGGCGGCCAGCGAGCTGGCACGCAACACCCTGAAGTATGGGGGGGGCGGTGCGGTGTACCTTGACGCCTTGTTCGACGGCGTGCGCAAGGGCATCGGGCTGGTCTTCGTCGATGCCGGCCCCGGCATCGCCGACCTCGACAGCGCGCTGCGCGACGGCTTCACCACCGGCGGTGGCCTGGGTCTCGGCCTGGGCGGCTCCAAGCGTCTGGTCGACGATTTCGACATCGACAGCCGTCCCGGTGAAGGGACGGCCGTCATGGTGGTCAAATGGAAACGCTGATCAGCTCGCGCACGCCCCAGGCCGTCTTTGCGATCCAGCATCCGAGCGATGTGGCCGCGGTGCGCCGCGCCGGCCAGAAGCTGGCCGACACGCTCGGCTATGGCGAGACGCGCGCCGGCCAGCTGGCCCTGATCATCACCGAAGCGGCCACCAATATCCTCAAGCATGCGGGCGCCGGCGATATCCATGTCGGCCCGGCCCAGTCGGCGTCCGGCGTCGGCATCGACGTGCTGGCCATGGACAAGGGCCCCGGCATCGTCGACCTGGCCTACAGCCTGGTCGACGGTGTCTCCACCGCCGGCACCGCCGGCACCGGGCTGGGCGCGCTGCGCCGCCTCTCGGACGAATTCGACGTGTTTTCGGAGCATGGCAAGGGATCGGTGTTCTTCATGCGCCTGTGGCGCGACGAGCCGCCGCCCGATCCTTGCGGGCTGGAGGTCGGCGCCCTGTGGACGCCGATGGCCGGCGAGGAAGAGTGCGGCGACGGCTGGGCGGTCGCCTGCACCGCGGGCGGCGCCAGCCTGCTGGCAGCCGACGGCCTGGGGCACGGGCCGGAAGCGGCGCGCGCCGCCAATGCCGCCATCGGTGCCATCGAGCAGCGTCCGGCCGCGGAAGCGGGCGCCTTGATGCAGGCGGCGCACGAGGCCCTGCGCATCACGCGCGGCGCCGCGATGGCCACCGCCCGCCTGGACTACGCCAGCGACGAGCTGCGCTTTGCCGGCGTCGGCAACATCGCGGGCTGCGTGATCGGCGCCGACGGCGCGCGCCGCTCCTTGGTGTCGCACAACGGCATCGTGGGCCACAACATGCGCAAGGTGCAGGAGTTCGCCCTGCCGTTTCCGCCCGAGTCCTTGTGCATCCTGCACTCGGACGGCATCCAGACCCAGTGGGACCTGGACCGCTATCCGGGGCTGGAAGGACGCAGCCCGGCCCTGATCGCCGCGGTCCTGATGCGCGACTACATCCGGCGGCGCGACGATGCGCTGGTGCTTGTGGTCAGGCGCCATGGGGTGCGCAGGTGAATGTCCAGCGCATCCTGAGTGTCGGCCTGGACCGCGACCAGGACGTGGTGCTGGTGCGCCAGCGCGCGCGCCAGATTTCCGCCTTGCTGGGCTTTTCGCAGCAGGACCAGGTGCGGGTCGCCACCGCGGTGTCGGAAGTGGCGCGCGGCGCCTGCCAGCACGGCTCGGGCGGACGCGCCCAGTTCCAGCTGCGCGACATGGGCGGACGCCAGCATCTCGAAGTGCTGGTCAGCGCCGGCACGGGGCCGCGCGCGGCCACCGCGGCGCCCGAGGCCGAAGCCGGCGCGCAGTCGCTGCACGAACTGGCGATCATCACCGCGCACCGCCTGATGGACTCCTGCGAGGTCGATCCGGGCGTGCAGGGCGCGACCACGGTCACGGTGCGCAAGGCGCTGCCGCCGCAGGAACGCATCGTGCCGGTGCGCCTGGCCGAGATCGGCGCGCGCCTGGCCGACAGCCCGGTGTCGAACACGATGCATGAGCTGCAGCTGCAAAACCAGGAATTGCTGGCCACCCTGGCCGAGCTGCGCGAACGCCAGGAAGACTTGCTGTCGCTGACGCGCGAGCTGGAAGACACCAACCGCGGCATCGTGGCCCTGTACGCCGAGATCGAGGACAAGGCCGAGCGCCTGCGCCGCGCCGACGAAATGAAGTCGCGCTTCCTGTCCAACACCAGCCACGAACTGCGCACCCCGCTGTCTTCGATCCGCGCCCTGGCCCAGCTGCTGCTGGACCGCATGGACGGCGACCTGACGGTGGAGCAGGAGCGCCAGGTGGGGTTCATCGCCAAGGCGGCGGGCGACTTGTCCGAGCTGGTCAACGACCTGCTCGACCTGGCCAAGATCGAGGCTGGCCGGGTGCAGCTCGCGGTCGAGCCGGTCGTGGTCGAGAACCTGTTCCGCACCCTCAAGGGCATGATGCGCCCGCTGGTGGACGAAGGCCGGGTGGAGCTGATCTTCGAGCCTTCGGGCTTCGACGAGCCTTTTCATTCGGATGAAGGCAAGATCCAGCAGATCCTGCGCAACTTCATCTCGAACGCGCTCAAGTTCACCGAACACGGTTCGGTGCTGGTGTTCGCGAATCTCGACCTGGAAGCGGATACCATCTCCTTCGGGGTGGCGGATACCGGCATCGGCATCAGCCCGGAGAACCTGCAACTGATTTTCGAGGAGTTCAGCCAGATCGAACACCCGCTGCAGCGGCGCAGCAAGGGAACCGGGCTTGGACTACCGCTGTGCCGCAAACTCGCCGAGCTGCTCGGCGGCAGGGTCGACGTCACCAGCGCGGTAGGCGTCGGCTCGACATTCACGCTCACCTTGCCGCGCCGGCCGCCGCAGCCGCCGGCAGAGCATGACGGAAACGAACCATGAACGCCCACTCGACCCTGATCCTCAACGTTGACGACAACGATGGCGCACGCTACGCCAAGACCCGCATCCTGCAGAGCGCGGGCTTCGAGGTGGTGGAGGCCGCCAACGGCACCGACGCGCTCGACATCGTCAGGCGTACCGCGCCGGCCCTGGTGCTGCTCGACGTGAAGCTTCCCGACATCAACGGCATCGAGGTGTGCCGCCGCATCAAGGCCGATTCCGATACCAGCAAGGTGCTGGTGCTGCAGACCTCGGCCGCGCTGACCGGGCGCGCCGACAAGATCCGCGGCCTGGAGGGCGGCGCCGACAACTACCTGGCGGCGCCGATCGAGGCCGACGAGCTGATCGCCAATGTCAACGCGCTGCTGCGCATGCGCCAGGCCCAGGTCGACCTGCGCGACAGCGAGGAACGATTTCGCCAGCTGACCGACAACATCGACGACGTGTTCTGGATGTTTACCGTGCCCGGCCGCGAGCTGGTCTACGTCAGCCCGGCCTATGCCGAGATCTGGGGCCGCAGCGCCGAGGCGCTGAGCGAACAGCCGGGCGCCTGGCTCGACG
Organism: Massilia sp. DD77; assembly: GCF_036961685.1. Classification (NCBI taxonomy): domain Bacteria; kingdom Pseudomonadati; phylum Pseudomonadota; class Betaproteobacteria; order Burkholderiales; family Oxalobacteraceae; genus Massilia; species Massilia sp. DD77. Next base: position 91,923 of record NZ_JBAMDH010000004.1, on the reverse strand, counting down.
CCGTGCATCCGGATGACCGCGCCGACATGGGGCGCCGCTGGGAGGCCATGGCCAGCGAGCACCACTACGACGAGGAATTCCGCATCAGTGCTCCGGACGGCCAGACGCGCTGGGTGCGCGACCGCCTGTTCCCGGTGCGCGATACGCGCGGCAGGGTCTACCGCGTGGCGCGCGTGACCAGCGACATCACGGCGCGCATGGAAATGGAAGCGCTGCTGCGCGCGGCCGACAGCAACAAGAACCAGTTCCTGGCCACCCTGGCGCACGAACTGCGCAATCCGCTCAGCCCGATCCGCAACGCGGCCGCGCTGCTGAGTGCGACGGACGACAGCGGAACCGAGCGCCAGGCGCGCGCGCGCGAAGTCATCACGCGCCAGGTCGACCACCTGGCGCACCTGGTGGACGACCTGCTCGACGTGGCCCGTATCTCGGAAGGCAAGATCGTGCTGCGCAGCGAAGAGGTGGACCTGGGCGCCGTGATCGCCCAGGCGATCGAGACCGCCGCTCCCCTGATCACCGCGCGCGGCCACCGGCTCGAGGTGCGCCAGCCGGAGCAGCAGATCTGGGTCTCGGGCGATTCGGTGCGGCTGGCGCAATCGATCGGCAACCTGCTGCACAACGCGGCCAAGTTCACCCCGAAAAATGGCGAGATCACCCTGGACGTCAGCCTCGCCCACGGCAACCGTGAGGTCGATCGCGTGCGCATTTCCGTGCGCGACAACGGCATCGGCATCGCCGAGGACAACCTGCCGCGCATCTTCGGCATGTTCGCCCAGGTGGCGGTGCCGCCGGACCGCGCGCCGGAAGGCCTGGGCATCGGTCTGTCGCTGGTTTCGCACCTGATCGGCCTGCACGGCGGGCGCCTGTCGGCCGACAGCCCCGGCATCGGCATGGGCAGCACCTTCACGGTCGAGCTGCCGGTGCTGCGCGTCGCGCACGCCGCGCAGCCGCACGGGGAAGTTGAATGCACAACAAAGGAGGGCGCCGGTATGCGCGTACTGCTGGTCGACGATAACGTCGACGCCATGGAAATGATGGGCTTCCTGCTTGGCGAGATGGGCTACGAGACCTGCACCACGGCCGACGCCAGCCAGATCGAAACGCTGGCGCTGCAGAACAAGCCGGACGTGATCGTGCTCGACATCGGCCTGCCGGGCGTGGATGGCTACGAGGTCGCGCGCCGCATCAAGCGCAACCCCCAGCTGGCCGACATCCGCCTGGTGGCGCACACCGGCTACGGATCGCCGGAAGACCGCCGCCGCGCGCAGGAGGCGGGCTTCGACGCCCACCTGGTCAAGCCGGCCGAGCTGGACGACCTGGAAAAAGCGCTGCGCGGGAACTAAGCCAGCGCCGCCAGCCCCATCGTGCCGAGCATGGTGATGGCGATGGTCCAGAAGACGATGCCGACGGCAAGCAGCATCATGCTGAGCGCCCTCGGCAGCCCGATCGCGCCCGCAAGGCCCGCGGCGAGCACGGGACCGATGAGCACCGGCCCCAGCAGGCCGATCGCCCATGGCCCCTTGGCCGCCAGCCAGGTGGACAGGCGGCCGCGCTCCGTGGTCTCGCGCTTGCGCCAGAACATCAGGCGGCGGAGACCATCCCCCAGGAACATGGCCGCCAATGCTCCCAGCAGCGCGCCCGCCGTGGCCGCAGCCACCAGCACGGCTGGGTGCAGCTTCAGGTGCAGGCCCAGGGGTACCGCCGCCCACAGTTCGACGATCGCCAACGCAAATACGCCCAGTACACTCTCGCTCATCGCTCGTTCCTCCCTCTATGCTTGTTGTCGGAAAAACCCTTCATGTGCAGCATGGTAGGGAGACGCTGCGGGCAGCGGTTCCGGATTGTGACCGCGCACGCGATACGGGGATCGAAACGCCGGCAAGCGGGCATGAAAACCCGCCGCCGGGTGCGCCGCTTGCGCCCCGGGAGGTCAGGCGGCGCTACCTGGCCCGTTTTGCATGCCCTTGGCGCGTCCGGAGGGTATGATCGCGGCCAGGCAATCAACCCACATCCACCGCATGAACATGTCGATCCTTCCTTCCGCCCAGCCTTCCGGGCGGGCCACGACCACTGCCCGCCTCGCGCTGGCAAGCGCATTGCTGTTCGCCGCAGCCGCACCCGCCGCCACCGCATCCATCGTCCCCGAGCTCCCGGACGTCCCGGACATCAAGGCCATCCTTGATTACCAGCCCAAGATTCCGCTGCGGGTCTACTCGGCCGACAATGTGCTGATCGGCGAGTTCGGCGTCGAGCGCCGCGAGTTCGTGCCGATCGCGAAGATTCCGCCGCTGATGAAGGCGGCCGTGCTGGCGATCGAGGACGCGCGCTTCTACGACCATGGCGGCATCGACTGGATCCGCGTGCTGGGCGCGGCCAAGGCCAACCTCGGCGGAGGCTCGCTCCAGGGCGGCTCGACCATCACGATGCAGGTGGCGCGCAACTTCTTCCTGACCCGCGACAAGACCCTGCCGCGCAAGCTGACCGAGGCGGCGCTGGCCTACAAGATCGAACGCGCCCTGAGCAAGGACCAGATCCTCGAGGTCTACATGAACCAGATCTACCTGGGCCAGCGTTCCTACGGCTTCTCCAGCGCCGCGCGCACCTATTTCGGCAAGCCGCTCGACCAGCTCGGCCTGGCCGAATTCGCGATGCTGGCCGGCCTGCCGCAAAACCCGTCGCGCCACAATCCGGTGGCGAACCCGGCGCGCGCCCAGAAGCGCCAGCAGCTGGTGCTCAAGCGTATGTTCGAGCTGGGGAACATCACCGAGGCGCAATACCGGCGCGCACTGGCCCAGCCGCTGCGCGTGCAAGGCGACGCGTCGAACCTGGGCGCCAAGGCCGAATACGTGGCCGAGCTGGCGCGCCAGGCCGCGTTTGCGCGTTTCGGCCAGGCCAGCTACGAGCGCGGCATCACCGTCACCACGACCATCGTCGCGGCCGAGCAGGCGGCGGCCCACGACGCGGTGCGCCGTAATGTGCTGGCCTACGACCGGCGCCACGGCTACCGCGGCCCGGAAGCGCGCATCGCGCTGCCCAAGGATGCGGACAGCCGCGAGGAGGCGGTTGCCGAGGCGCTGCAGAAGCGGCCGTCGATCGACGGCCTGGCGCCCGCCGTGGTGCTCGCGGCCTCGCCCAAGCGGGTGCGCGCCATGACCCAGGGCGGCGACACCATCGAGATCGGCGCCTCCGGCCTGGGCTTCGCCGCCGCGGCGCTGGCGCCGGCGGCCAAGGCGGGCTTGAAGCTGACGCCGGGCGCCGTGATCCGGGTCAGCAAGTCGGGCAAGGGCGAGTGGTCGATCTCCCAGGTGCCCCAGGTGGCGGCGGCCTTCGTGGCGCTCGACGCCAGCACCGGCGCCTACCGCGCCCTGGTCGGCGGCTTCGATTTCCAGCTGCAGCAGTTCAATCACGTGACCCAGGCATGGCGCCAGCCGGGGTCCGCGATCAAGCCCTTCGTCTACTCGGCGGCATTGGAGCGGGGCTTCTTCCCGGGCACGCCGATCCTGGACGAGCCGCTCGACTTCTCGAACGAGCCGTCCATCGCCAACTGGTCGCCGCGCAACGACGACGGCGTGTTCGAGGGCCAGATCACGGTGCGGCGCGCACTGACCCACTCGCGCAACGTCCCCACCGTGCGCATGCTGCGCACCCTGGAGGTCGATTACACGCGCGACTTCATGCAGCGTTTCGGCTTCGACCCGGCGCGCCATCCGCGCAACCTGACCATGGCCCTGGGCACGGGCGCGGTGACGCCCCTGCAAATGGCCGGCGCCTACGCCGTGATCGCAAACGGCGGCTACCGGGTCGAGCCATGGCTGATCGCGCGCATCCACGACAAGGATGGCACGGCCGTGGTCGACAACACCCGCAGCCAGGCACGCCAGGAGCGCCCCCGCGTGCTGGACGCGCGCAACGCCTTCATCACCGACAGCATGCTGCGCGACGTGGCGCGCCAGGGCACGGGTGCGGAGGCCTCGCGCCAGCTCAAGCGCGGCGACCTCGCGGGCAAGACCGGCACCACCACCAATGCGGTCGACGGCTGGTTCGCCGGCTACGGCGGCAGCATCGCCGCGGTGGCCTGGATGGGCTATGACGATCCACGCTCGCTCGGCGGGCGCGAATTCGGCTCTACCCTGGCGCTGCCGATGTGGATCGACTACATGCGCGTCGCCCTGGCGAAGACGCCCGAGCGGGCGCCGCTGGTGCCTGAAGGCGTGGTGAAGGCGGGTGAGGACTGGGTCTACAGCGAATTCGCCGGAGAGCCGCCGGAGGCGGAAGCGCCGGCCGCCGCCGCCGCGCTGACGGACTGAACGGACTAATCCTCAGGACCTGGCGGGGCTGTCCTGGCCGGCGCGGGAGGCCGCCGCGGCCAGGATGCGGTCCAGGGCTTCGATGTCGATCGGCTTGACGAAGTGGTGGTCGAAGCCGGCCGCGTAAGCGCGCTCGATGTCCGCGGCCTGGCCGTAACCGGTCAGGGCGACCAGTACAGGACAGGCGCCGCCGGCTTCGGCGCCGGCGCGCAGGCGGCGCGCCAGTTCGTAGCCGTCCATGCCGGGCAAGCCGATGTCCAGGATGTACACGGCGAAGGACTCCGCCGCACTGCGTTCGAGGGCGGCGTGCGCGTCGGCCACCATCGCGACGCTGTGCCCCTTGGCGTCGAGCAGGGTGGCCAGCGCCCGCGCGGCATCGAGGTTGTCGTCGACGATCATCAGTCGCACGGGCGCGGCCGGCCTGGACGCCTCGGGCGCGGCGTCGCCGTTCGGACCGGTGTCCGCCGCGTGCAAGGGGAGGAACAGCCTGAAGCGCGCGCCCTTGCCCAGCCCCTCGCTGTGCGCTTCCACGCGGCCGCCGTGCAAGGCCATGATGCTGCGCACCAGCGCGAGGCCGAGGCCCAGCCCGCCCTGGGCGCGCTCCGAGCTGCGCTTGGCCTGGCGGAACAGGTCGAACACATGCGGCAGCAGCTCGCGGTCGATGCCCATGCCATTGTCCGCCACCTCGATCACGGCTTCGCTCCCGCGCACCTCCGCGGCCAGGGTGATGGCGCCGCCCGCGGGCGTGTACTTGGCGGCGTTGGTCAGCAGGTTGCTGATCACCTGGATCAGGCGCACCCGGTCGCCGCGGATGCGGGCGTGCGGGCAATGCACCCGCAGCTCCAGCGCGTGGCTGCGGGCCTGGATCAGGGGCTGGGCCTGCTCGACGGCGCTGGCCATGATCGGTCCGATCTCGACCTCGTCCTGCTCGATCGCCACCAGGCCGCGGGTCACGCGCGAGACGTCGAGCAGGTCGTTGATCAGCGACTTCAGGTGGTCGACCTGGCGCACGATGACTTCGCCGGCGCGGCGCACGGCGCGCTCGTTGTGGAGTTGCAGCCCCAGCGTCTGGGCCGCGGCGGAGATCGGCGCCAGCGGATTGCGCAGCTCGTGCGCCAGCATCGCCAGGAACTCGTCCTTGGCATTGTTCTGGTTTTCCGCCTCGCGCCGTGCGTCGCGCTCGCTGGCCAGCAGGGTTTCGCGCTCGCGTTCCAGGGCCTGGCGCGCCTCGTTCTGGTGCGCCAGCTCGACTCCGGCATCGCGCAGGGCGCGCTGCAGCAGGTCGGCTTCGAGCACGCCCGAATCGACCGGCGCGGGAATGCCTCCGGTCTCGAGCGTCTTCGCCGCCGCCAGTGTCAGCTGGTAGGAGCCGGTGATGCGCCGCGCGAACAGCACGATGCCGGCGCCGGCGCAGCCCAGGGCGACCAGGAGCACCAGGGCTGCGAACCAGGTCGCGTTGCGCGCCGGGCTGTTGATCTCGTCGCTCGGCGCCGCGATCGCCACCGTCCAGGCGGCGCGCGAGGTATGGGTGAAGCTGTTGTAGGCTAAGAAGCCGTCGCGCGTGCGGTTGATGATGCGGCCGCTGAACTGGCGCTGCGCGGCTTCGAATAGTTCGGGACGCACGCGCGTGCCGACGAATTCGTGTTCACGTATGTTGCGCGCGATGCTGATGCCGTCGGCGCCGATCAGGCCGACCACCCAGGTGCCGGGCAAGTCCTTGCGCTGCAGGAGGCTGGTGAAGTGGGTGTTGTGGAAGGTCTGCGAGATCAGGAAGGCGCGGCCGCTCCCGGTGACCACGGGGATGTGGACCGACACCACCCGCGACTTGCCCGCCCGTCCTTCGCGCAGGTTGGACACGCTCGGCTGGCGGCGCGCGATCGCGTCCAGCACCCAGGGGTTGGGGCCGTCGTCGGCCGGCTGGCCGAACGGGTGGTGGGTGTGCAGCAGCATGCGGCCGCCGGCGTCGTAAAGCACGCCCCAGGAGTCCGACGAGGTGATCGTCTTGCGCATCAGCGTATACAGGGTGCGGAAATCCTCGCTGCGCATCGCTTCCGTCTGGGAGATGACGCGCAGGGCGCCTTCGGCGCTGGCCAGCTCCTGGTCGATGGACAGCGCGACCGAGCGCGTCTTCTCGGCCACCGCCTGCAGGCGCGCCTCCCTTTCGTCCTCGAGCAGCATGGAAAGGCCCCACGCGGACAGGGCGAGGAAAGGAACGAGGACGATCAGGATGATCGCAGTGAGGTAGCTACGCGTTTTCATCAGGGGAAAGGGCTGCCCGCACTTCGCCGCATCCGGATGAATGCGTGCGCGAAGCCGCGCAATTCTAGCAGGTCGGGGGCCGCAAGGCGTGCTCCGCAGGCGGTGCGGCAAGGGAGCTTCAGACCAGCGCTTCAGGCCAGCAGCGCCACGGCCTTGACCTGGGCCCAGACCCGGGCGCCGGGCGCGATCGCGAGCTCGCGGCGCGAGCGTTCGCTGATGCGTGCCAGCAGGGCAGCCTCTCCGCTCTGCAGGCGCACCAGCACCTGGCCTGCGGGGCCGGCGCAGGCCACTTCGCACACCTCGGCAGGCAGGATGTTGGCGATGCTGGTGGCGCGCGGCCGTTCCAGCGCCAGGCTCACGTCGCGCGCCTGGATGCGGCAGCGCACCCGGCTGCCGGGAGCGCCTGCGCCCCCGCGCCCGGCCGCATACAGCGTCCCGCCCGGGAAGGACAGGCGCGCCATGCCGTCCTCGTCCTGGCCTTCGAGCACGGCGTCGACCACCACGCCGGCATCTTCGTCGAAGGCGCCCGCCAGGTCGATGCGGGCCAGCAGTTCGCCCAGCGGGCCGCTGGCGGTCACGCGGCCGGCGTCCAGCAGCACCAGGTGATCGGCCAGGCGCGCCACCTCGTCCGCCGCATGGCTCACGTAGATGATGGGCAGGGCCAGCTCGTCGTGCAGGCGTTCGAGATAGGGCAGGATTTCGAGCTTGCGCTTGAGGTCGAGCGCGGCCAGGGGCTCGTCCATCAGGAGCAGGCGCGGCGCGGCGAGCAGGGTGCGCGCGATCGCCACGCGCTGGCGCTCGCCGCCGGACAGGCGCGCGGGATCCTGGCCGAGCAGGGGCGCGATGCCGAGCAGTTCGGCGATGGCGTCCAGCGAAGGCTGGCGGCCCGCGCCGCGCCGCTCCATGCGGCCAGAACGTTTCTGTCCGAATTCCAGGTTGCCGCGCACGCTCAGGTGCGGGAACAGGCTGGCTTCCTGGAACACATAGCCGACCGCGCGCTGCCAGGTGGGTACGAAGACGCCCCTGGATTCGTCCTGCCAGACCTCGTCCCCGATCGCCATGGCGCCGCCCGGGGCGCGCTCCAGGCCCGCGATGGCGCGCAGCAGGGTGGTCTTGCCGGAGCCGGAATGGCCGAACAGGCCGCTCACGCCCCGCGCGGGCAAAGTCAGGTCGACGTCGAGCGCGAAGCCGCCGCGGTCGATGTGGAAGCGGGCGTGGATGCTCACCGGCGCACCCCGCGCATCGATTGCGGATATAGCGTGTACAGCGCGAGCAGCACCAGGAAGCTGAAGACAAGCATCCCGCCGGCCAGCCAGTGGGCCTGGGCGTATTCCATCGCCTCGACGTGGTCGTAGATCTGCACCGAGACCACCCGCGTGCGGTCCGGGATGTTCCCGCCGATCATGAGCACCACGCCGAACTCGCCGATGGTGTGGGCAAAGCCGAGGATGGCGCCGGTCACGAAACCGGGGCGGGCCAGCGGCATCACCACAGACCAGAAGCTGTCCCAGGGGCCGGCGCGCAGGGTGGCCGCCACCTCGAGCGGGCGCTCGCCGATGGCCTCGAAGGCGTTCTGCAGCGGCTGCACCACGAAGGGCATCGAGTACAGCACCGAGGCGATCACCAGGCCGGGGAAGGTGAAGGCCAGGGTGCCCAGGCCGAACAGGCCGCCGAGCCGGCCCAGCGGGCCGTCGGGACCCATCGCCAGCAGCAGGTAGAAGCCCAGCACGGTGGGCGGCAGCACCAGCGGAAGGGCGACGACGGCCACCACGGCGTTCTTCAGGCGCGAGCGGGTGCGCGCCAGCCACCAGGCCAGCGGCGTGCCCAGCAGCAGCAGCAGCAGGGTGACCAGGCTGGCCAGTTTCAAGGTCAGCCAGACCGCGGCGAGATCGGCAGGCTGCATCAGGTCTCGTAGCCGAAGGAGCGGATCAGGGCTTGCGCCTTGGCCGAGCGCAGGTAGGCGAGCAGCGCGCTGGCGGCGGGATTGGCGCGGCCCTTGGCGAGCAGCACCGCGTCCTGGCGGATCGGTTGGTGCAGGTGGGCAGGCACGATCCACCCGGAGCCGGCCGTGAATTTGCCGTCGCGCCAGACCTGAGCCAGGGCGACGAAGCCGAGTTCCGCGTTGCCGGTGCTGGCGAACTGGTAGGCCTGGGCAATGCTTTCGCCCTGGACGATGCGCGGCTGGACGGCTGCGCGCAGGCCGAGCCGGTCGAGCACCGTGATCGCCGCGGCGCCGTAGGGCGCGGTCTTGGGATTGGCGATGGCCAGGTGGCGGAAGTCCGGCGACTTGAGCACCTCGCCGCGCCCGTCCACCAGCTTGGCCCGCGCCGACCACAGCACCAGGCGGCCGACGGCGTAGGTGAAGCGGGTGCCTGCCACCGCCTGGCCTTCGTTTTCCAGCCTGGCCGGGGTGTCGTCGTCGGCCGCCAGCAGCACCTCGAAGGGCGCGCCGTTGCGCACCTGGGCATAGAACTTGCCGGTGGCGCCGAAGGCCAGCAGGGCCTTGTGGCCGGTGTCCTGTTCGAACCGGGCCACGATGGCCTGCATGGGCGCGGTGAAGTTCGCGGCAACCGCGACCTGGACCTCGCCGGCGCGGGCGGACAGGGTGCAGGCGAAACCGGCAAGCAGGCAGGCAAGGTGTTTCATCGATGTAAAGCTTGGCTGGACGCGATCGTGAATGAATAGACGGCAGTGTATAACGGATGGGCCGGAAACACGTCGTCCCCGCGAAGGCGGGGACCCAGGCTAGCCGGCGTTTCGACGATGCCGGCAGAACTTGGGTCCCCGCCCGCGCGGGGACGACGGGGATGCTGGTAGGCTTATTTGCCGGCTTACTTGCCGGCCTATTTGTCCGTCACGGTGAACTCGCCGAAGCTCTTGAGCTGCTCGCCCACGGCCTTGGCGTCGCCCACGACGACGATCGACTGGTTCTCCGGCGCGAAGTACTTCTTCGACACGGTGCGCACCTGTTCCGGCGTGACCTTCTGGATCAGCGGCACGTACTGGCCGAGGAACTCGGCCGGCAGGCCCACCAGCCAGTTCGAGGCCAGGGTGGTGGCCACGCCGCGCTGGAGCTGGTTGGTCAGCAGGTAGCCGCCCGCCATGTAGCGCTTGTTCATCTCCATTTCCTTGGCCGGGACCAGGTCGGCGCCGATGCGCTTGTACTCGCTGAAGTATTCGTTCAGCGAGGCCGCCGTCACCTCGTTGCGCACTTCGGCGCCGCCCACGATCGCGCCGCCGGCGCGGTTCATGCGCGCGCCCGCCGAGGCGCCATAGGTGTAGCCCTTTTCTTCGCGCAGGTTGGTGTTGATCCGGCTCGAGAAGCCGCCGCCCAGGATGGTGCTGGCCAGGCGCAGCGGGATCTGGTCCTCGGCGCTGGCGGCGATGCCGGGGCTGCCCAGGCGCAGCGCGGACTGCACGCTGCCGTCGCGCTGCACCAGCACGCGGGCCGGCTTGGCCGTGACCGGCGCGGCGGCCGTCTCGGGCAGGGCCGCGCCGCTGGCCTTCCAGTCCCCGAAGGCCTGCTGCGCCAGCTTCATGGCTTCGGTATCGGTGATGCGGCCGGCCACGACCAGCAGGGCGCGGTCCGGGCGGAAGCGCTTGGCGTGCTCGGCACGCAGCATCTCCTGGGTGACCGCATTGATCGACTCCACGGTCGGCGTGGTGCGGGCGTAGGGATGGTCGCCGTACACGGCCTTGCTGATCGCGCGTTCGGCGCGGAAGGCCGGCTGGGTCTCGGACACGCGCAGCGACTGCAGCGCATTGGCCTTGGCCAGCTGGATCTCGCCTTCGGGGAAGGACGGGCTGCGCACCACTTCGGCCAGCAGCTTCATCATGGCGCCGGCGTGCGAGGTGAGGGCGTTGGCCTGGATCACGATGCCGTCCGAGGCCGGGCTGGCGCCGACTTCGCCGCCCATGCCCTGGGCCGCTTCGGCGATGGCGCGCGAATCGCGCTTGGCGGTGCCTTCGTTGAGCATCCCCGCCAGCATGCTGGCGAAGGCCTGGTTGGCCGGCGCGTCGGCGGCATAGCCGGCGCCGCGGATCGCCAGCACGTAGTCGACGCGCGGCAGGCCCTTGCGCGGCACGACCCAGACGGTCAGGCCGTTGGCCAGGGTTTTCTTGGTGATCTTCGGTACCGGGATCGGCTTGTCGGCGCCGTAGGCCGGCATGTCCGACTTGGCGGCGGCCGGTGCGGCGGTATCGGCGAATGCGGCCGCCGGCGCGAAAGCGAGCGAGACGGCAAGCGACATGGAAAGTACAGGCATCAGTGTCTTCATGATGCGCTCCTTATTTCGAGGCGCCGGCAGGCGCAGGGGTGGTAGGGGCGGCGGCCGGCTTGGCTGCCTGCTCGGCTGCGGCCATCATGGCGGCCGGCTTGCGGTCGATGACGGTGCGGTTGGTCGGCACCATGTAGGTGCGTACCGCGCGCTGGATGTCGCTTGATGTGACGCCCTCGATCCAGCCCGGGATCTTGTTGACCACGTTGGCGTCGCCCCACAGGGTCTGCAGCTTGGCCAGGGTGTCGGCGCGGTTGATGAAGCTTTCCAGCTTGTTGTTCCAGTCGGCGATCATGCGGGTCTTGACACGCTTGAGGGTGGCGTCGTCCACGCCCTTTTCGGCGACCTTGGCGATTTCCTCGTCCATGGCCTTGAGCAGGGCGTCGGCGCTGCTGTTCGGCTTGTACAGCGCGAACACGGTCAGCAGGGTGGGGCCGTCGTATTCCCATGGGCCGGTCAGGCCGAACAGGGTGTCGACGTTGAGGGCGATCTCGCGGCCTTTCACCAGGCCCTGGTAGAACAGCGAAGCGTCGCCGCCGGCCAGCAGTTCGGCCAGCACGGCGATCGCGGCCTGGTCCTTGCTGCCGCGTTCAGGCACTTTCCATGCGGCGGCAATGGCCGGCACCTGGGCCAGGGCATCGCTCTGCACCACGCGCTTCTCGGCGGTGTTCAGCGGCTCGCTGAAGTCGCCCGGTTTCGGGGTGGGGCGGGCCGCGATCTTGCCGAAGTATTTCTCGGCCAGGGCGAAGCCCTGTTGCGGCGTGATGTCGCCGGCGATCGCCAGCACCGCGTTGTTCGGACCGTAGTAGTCGCGGTGGAAGGCGCGCACGTCTTCCAGGTTGGCGTTTTCCAGGTCCTCGAAGCTGCCGTAGCCGTCGTGGTTGTTCTCCCATTTCTGGAAAGCCTGCTGGCTGATGTCGATCCACATGAAGCCGCCGTAGGGCTGGTTCTTCACGTTCACGCGGATCTCTTCCTTGACCACGTCCTGCTGGTTCTTCAGGGTCGTCGCATTGAAGTCGAGGGTCTTCATCCGGTCCGCTTCCAGCCACAGGATCGGCTCCAGCGCCGATGCGGGCGCGGTCTCGATGTAGTTGGTGAAGTCCGGGCGGGTCGAGCCGTTGTTGCGGCCGCCGCCAGCGGTGATGGTGGTGTCGAACACGCCCTTGGGCGCGTTCGGCGTGCCCTGGAACATCAGGTGTTCGAACAGGTGGGCGAAGCCGGTGCGGTTCTTCGGCTCGAGGCGCATGCCCACGTGGTAGACCACCGAGACGCCGACGGTCGGCGAGCTGCGGTCTTCCGAGACGATGACGGTCAGGCCGTTATCGAGTTTCTTGACATTGACCGGAAGGGTCCACTGGTCCGACTTGGCGGCGAACGCCGACAGCGAAACGGTGAGCCCGGCCAGCAGAACAGGTAATTGGCGCATGCGCATGGTGACCTCGAAAGTGAACTCTGAAAAGTGAGCTTTTGATGACGGCATTGAGGGCCGTCAAGGTCCGCATCTTAGCGCAATGTCATGTCAATAAGTAATCTTTTTATTGCGCCAGCTCATGCGTTGTCGAAGTTTATGCGAGGGACATCTGTCCGCCGGATCTGCGCTTTGTCCCGCGTTTTGCGCAGTTCGTCGCATCTGCCCGCAGCGGCGTGGGGGAGCGCGATATAGTTGCAACATGCTAAGGTATGCTGCCTGGAATGCCACGAGCGTCCCGGCGCCGGACAAGACGAGAAAGGATGTTGGATGAATCACCTGATCAAGCAGGGCGTGGCGCTGGCCACCCTGTGCGCCACCTTCGGTTTCGCGGGCGTGGCGAGCGCCGCGCCGGAAGTGGCCACGGAGACCCGCCCGATCGATGCGCGCGTCGTGCGCGTCAAGCTCGACGGGGTGGTCGACATGAAGATCCGCCAGGGCAGCAACGCCACCCTGGTGCTGACCGGCGATCCGCGCCTGCTGGGCAAGACCACGACCCTGCAGAGCGGCGACACCTTGAATATCGATACCGAAACGCGCGGCGTGAGCCTGAATATCGGCCGCGGCTCGGGGCTGCGCGCCGAGCTGGTACTGCCGAGCCTGCGCGAGGTGTCGTCCGAAAGCGTCGGCTCCACTGAAGTCAGCGGCTTCTCCGGTGACGAACTCGAACTCACGCTCGATGGGGCCGGCTCGATGAATGTATCATCGAACTACCGCGTCATCTCGGCCAACCTGGGCGGGGTGGGCAGCATGCGCCTGCACGGAATTAACAGCGACAGCATCGACCTGAACCTGCGTGGCGCCGGCTTCGTGACCTTGTCGGGACGCAGCAAGCTTCTCAAGGCGGAGCTCGGCGGGCTGGGCGGCCTGGATGCCCAGCAGTGTGCGGCCGAGACCGTGAACCTGGAGCTGTCCGGACTGGGCAATGCCACCGTGAATGCGCATGGCAACGCCAACCTGACCTTGTCGGGCATGGGCTCGGTGACGGTCTACGGCAAGCCGCAGAACCGCAAGGTCGAGGTCGAGGGGCTGGGCAAGGTGAGCTGGAAGTAAACAAGAACAACATAACGGGAGTCCTGAGACCAGGACCAAGGGTACGTAGAGATCCTGACTCCATGCACGAGACATGAAAAAAATAATCGTAGCGTTCGCAGTCGCGTTCGGCCTGCACTTGAGTGCCCAGGCCGGTTTCGCGGAAGGGGCGAGCGCGTATAACGCCCGCAACTACGCGCTGGCGCTGAAGGAGATCAGTCCGCTTGCCAGAGCCGGCAACGCGGACGCTCAGCATTTGCTGGGCCTGATGTATTACATGGGCCGCGGCGTCGCGCGCGACTACAAGCAGGCCTTCTCCTGGCACCACAAGGCCGCGCTGCAGGGCAAGGCCGACGCGCAATACGTGGTGGGCGCCATGTACTACACCGGCAACTCCGTGCCGCAGGATCAGAAGCATGCGGTGACCTGGTTCCGGCGGGCGGCGGAGCAGGGGCATGCCGAGGCCCAGCACGCGCTGGGGCTGATGTACCGCTACCATCAGGCCGGCATGCCGCAGGACATAGTGCTGGCCTATATGCTGTGGAACCTGGCGGCAGCCAGCGGCAACCGCAACGCGGTCGACCAGCGCGCCGCGATCTCGCGCCAGATGACGCAGGAGCAGATCGAAGAGGCGCAGTCGCTGTCGCGCACCTGGCGCCCGGGCACGCCGCTGCCGACGGCCTCGCGGACGGGGAACGGGTCCTGAAGCGCCCGCTGCCGCCGGTGGCGGCGGCAGATGGCCGGCGGCTGGGCTAGCGTCCTATGCCGATGCCGATGCCGACGCCCGAGCCACCCCAGCGGCCCCAGCTGCCGAAGATGGACGTCGAGACGCCCTCGTACTTGCCGTCCTTCGCGGCCAGCTGAAGCACGCAGTTTCTCCAGGGATCGGAATTTGCGGCGTAGCCGAGCTGGACGCAGGCTGGTCCGAACTCGGCCATCATGCGGTCCATCTCAGCTTGTTGCTTTAATGCTTTTTCCTGTGGTGTCATACACCCGAGCAAGCAAAATGCGCTTGCTGCCGTCAAGATCATGGCGCGCATAGCGTTCTCCTCAAGCAAGTGATCGAGCCAGGCTCGCGCCTGGCCTTGTTGAAGCGATCATACCTCTCAATGGATTTCGCCCTTGTCTTCTGCCGTGCCGCCATGGCCGGCGCCGGCCTCAGGTCTTGTACTTCACCCCGCAGCCATACGGACGCGTGACGGCCTGCTTGACCTCCTCGCCCTTCAAGACGGACTCCATCGCGGTCTTGAACAGGGGCTCGGCCCTGGCGATGTCGTCGACCTTGGCCGAAGGGATGCTGTCGATGCCGCCCGCGTAGCGCAACACCCCCTTGGAATCGATGACGTACATGTGCGGCGTGGTGCGCGCATCATAGGCCTTGCCGATGCCGCCCTGCGGGTCGAGAAGGACGGCTGCCGGCGCCGCCTTGCGGCTGGCGGTCAGTTCGTCGGCCCTGGCGCCGTCGACATGTCCCTGCTCGCCGGGCGCGGACGAAATCACGCTCAGCCACACCACGCCCGCCTGCCTGGCCTGCTGCTGCAGGTTCTGCATGTTCGACGAGCCGTAGTGCTTTTTCACGTAGGGGCACTCATGGTTGGTCCATTCCAGCACCACGACCTTGCCCTTGAGATCGGCCAGCTTGTGCTGCTTCCCCTTGCTGTCGACCGCCGTGAAATCCGGCGCCGGCTGTCCGACCGCAGGCGCCGCCATGGCCGGCAAGGCCGCCAGGCCGGCGCCGAGCAGCGCGGTGGCCAGGATGGTGGTGCGCAGCGCGGCGCGGCGTGAAAGACTGTTCATGTGATCCCCTTTATCGAAGTGAATGGTGAATAAACCCGACTACTGCGTGAGCGTCCGCGTCACGATCGACTCGGTCAGGACCGGCGGCAGCACCACTCCTTCCTTTCCGGCCGGATAAAACACATAAAAAGGCAGGCCGTCGCGCTGGAAGGAGCGCAGGAAGGCCGTGATGGCGGGATCGCGATTGGTCCAGTCGCCCTTCATGTAGACCACCTGGCGCGCCTGCATCGCGTCCTTCACGGCGGCCGTCGACAGGGTCGTGCGCTCGTTGACCAGGCAGGTGATGCACCAGGCCGCGGTCATGTTGACGAAGACCGGCTTGCCTTCGGCGCGCAGGCTGGCGAGCCGCTCGGCGCTGTAGGCCTCGACCTGCGCGGCCTGCCGGGGCGATGCGGCTTGCGGCGCCGCATCCTGCAAGCCCAGCGCCAGGCCGGCCAGCGCGGCCACGCCGGCCAGGGCCGCGCCGCGTGGCCACCAGGGCTTGCCGGCGCCTTGCTGGCCCAGCCCCGCCAGCCAGCCCACCAGGCCGACCAGCACGCTGCCGGCGAGCGCCAGGCGCAGGCCGGATTCTCCCGCCTGCTGGGCCAGCACCCACAGCAGCCAGGCCGCCGTCGCATACATCGGAAAGGCCATTGCCTGGCGCAGCCTCAGCATCCACATGCCGGGCCGGGGCAGGCGCCGGGCCGCCGCCGGGAACAGGCCCAGCAGCAGGAAGGGCAGGGCCAGGCCCAGGCCCATCATCGCGAACACCAGCAGGCTGACGCCGGCCGGCGCCGCCAGCGCCGAACCGATCGCCGCGCCCATGAAAGGGGCGGTGCAGGGCGTCGCCACCACCACCGCCAGCAGGCCGGTGAAGAAACTGCCGGCGTGCCCCTTGCGGTCCGCCAGCTGCTGGCCGGCGCCGGCCAGCGATCCGCCGACCTCGAACACGCCGGACAGGTTCAGTCCGATCGCCAGCATCAGCCAGCACATCGCGGCCACGAACAGGGGCGACTGGAACTGGAAACCCCAGCCGACCGCCTGGCCGCCGGCGCGCACCGCCAGCAGAACCAGGGCCAGGGCCATGAAGGCGGTCAGGACGCCCAGGGTGTAGAACACACCGGACAGGCGCACGGCGCGGCGGTCGCCGCCGGACATGCCGGCGACGGCCGTGGCCTTGATCGCCAGCACGGGGAAGACGCAAGGCATCAGGTTCAGGATCACGCCGCCGAGAAAGGCAAAGGCCGCCATCTGCCAGAGCGGCAAGGCTGGAGCGGGGGCCGCTTCTGCGCCCGTTTCTGCGCCCGTTTCTGCGCGCGCTTCCGCGCCCGCTTCCGCAGCCGTTTCCGTGTCCGAACCTGCGCCCGACCCTGCGGCAGGCGCCAGCGCGAACCAGCGCTTCTGGCCACCGCCATCGGTCACGGCCAGCAAGCCCGCCGCCGCTCCGGGTGCAGGATGTTGTCCCTTGGGCAGGGTCAAGCTCAGGGCGTCCTGTCTCACCTCCAGGGATTGGGCGGCGGCATGGTCGACCACGCCCCAGGTGTCGGGGAAGTACAGGGCGGCACGCACGGTGTGCGCGGAAATGCCGGGGCCGCTGACACGCAGTTGCAGCGCCGATGCCCCGGCGCTCAGCGAGGCCTTCCATGGCGCCGCCTGCGGCTTGCGCGCATCGGCGATGCCGAAGGCGGCAAGGATGTCGGCCTGCGCCGGGCGTGCGGCCGCCTCGACCGGCAGCACCAGGCGGAAGCTGCCGTCTTCCGGAATGCATTCCTTCTCGCAGACCACCCAGTCGGCATTCGCCGCGATGACGAGCCGGCTGCCGGGCCGCGCATCGCGCGGAATGGACAGGCGCATGGGGAGGACGATCTCGTTCTCGTAGCCGTAGCTGGCGACCGGACCGATGAGGAAACGGTCGGGGCCCGGCCAGTCGATGGGGCCGACGGCGACGCCCGGCGGGGTCTCGAAGGCGATGTTCGGCGGCGAACCCGCATCGCCCGGATTCTTCCAGTAGGTATGCCAGTGCGGCGCCAGGCGCTGGCGCAGGCCGAGACGCAAGGTCTGTCCCGGGCTGACGGCGGCATGGTCGCTGACCAGGGACACCGTGGCGCGCGGGCTTTGCCGCAGATTGCTCTCCTCGGCCGAAGCTGGCGCCGGCTTCAGAGCCGCAAGCACGAGCGCCAGGGCCAAGACCTGACAGAACTTTCGGGCATGGGGCAGGTAAGGGTGGCGCATGCGGAGACGAATCCTCGAGTTTGGCCGGCGATCGCATCAAGTGTACGCGCAGTATTGTTGACAGATCAAACATTATGTTGCTGTATTTACATCCAAGCGGTGCGCCGATGGTCTCGGCGACACTGCGGTTCCGCGTGCCGTACAATTGCGCTTTTTTCAATATGGAGCCAGCCATGCGCGCCATCGAAATCACCCAGCCGGGTAAACCGGAAGTCCTGCAGCTGTGCGAGCGCCCGCTGCCCCAGCTCAAGCAAGGCGAAGTCCTGATCAAGGTGCATGCCGCCGGCATCAACCGTCCGGACGTGCTGCAGCGCCTCGGCCACTATCCCGTGCCGCCGGACGCCTCCGATTTGCCGGGCCTGGAAGTGGCCGGCGAGATCGTCGACGGCGAGCTGGGCGACAGCGGTTTCAAGAAGGGCGATCTGGTCTGCGCGCTGGTGCAGGGCGGTGGCTATGCGGAATACTGCGCGGCGCCGCTCGAGCAATGCCTGCCATTGCCGCCGGGTGTGAGCCCGCTGGAAGCGGCAACGCTCCCGGAAACCTTCTTCACCGTCTGGAGCAATGTCTTCGACCGCGCCGGCCTGGGCCAGGGCGAGACCCTGCTGGTGCAGGGCGGCGGCTCGGGCATCGGCGTGACGGCGATCCAGCTGGCCACCGCCCTGGGCCACCGGGTGTTCGCCACCGCCGGATCAAGCGACAAGTGCCGCGCCTGCGAGGAGCTCGGCGCCGAGCGCGGCATCAACTACCGGTCCGAGGACTTTGCCGCCGTGGTCAAGGAACTCACGGCTGGGCGCGGTGTCGACGTGATACTCGACATGGTGGCCGGCGACTACGTGGCGCGCGAGATCGATTGCCTGGCCGACGATGGCCGCCTGGTCGTGATTGCGCTGCTGGGCGGCGCCAAGGCCAATGTGGACATGGGCCAGGTGCTGCGGCGCCGCCTGACGGTCACCGGCTCGACCCTGCGCCCGCGCCCGGTGGCCTTCAAGGCCGCGATCGCTCGCGCGCTGCGCGAACGGGTCTGGCCGCTGTTCGGCAAAGGCAAGCTCAAGCCGGTGATCTACCGCAGCTTCCCGCTCGAACAGGCCGCCGAGGCCCATGCGCTGATGGAGTCGAGCGCCCACGTCGGCAAGATTGTCTTGCAAGTGTTGTAAGCCAGCACTTGCATCCGGGTGGCGGTGCAGGGCAGGGCAGGATTGGAAACGTCGAGCTCAGCCATTGTTTGACCGCCATATGTTCGACCGCTAAAATAGCGGGTTATTTGACTGTGGGGTAGTATGCGTCCCAAACTCGTCGTAGGTAACTGGAAGATGAACGGCAGCCGCGAAGCGAACGCCGCGCTGCTCACCGGTATTCTCGCTGGCCTCGATGGCAGCGCCGCCGCATGCGCCGTCTGCGTGCCGTCTCCCTATCTGTTCCAGTGCGAACAACTGCTCCAAGGCAGCAAGCTCGCCTGGGGCGCCCAGGATGTCTCGACCCAGCCGGGCGGCGCGTTCACTGGAGAGGTGGCGGCGTCGATGCTGCTCGATTTCCGTTGCCGCTATGTGATCGTCGGCCACTCCGAGCGCCGCGCCTATCACGGCGAGTCGAACGCGCTGGTGGCGCGCAAGGCCCAAGCCGCGCTGAATGCCGGCCTGACCCCGATCGTTTGCGTCGGCGAGACCCTCGGCGAACGCGAGGCAGGGGAGACCAATGCCGTGGTCGGCGCTCAGCTGGACGCCGTGCTGGAACTGCTGGGCAAGGATGCGATCGCGAACATCGTCGTCGCCTACGAACCGGTCTGGGCGATCGGCACCGGCAAGACCGCCACCCCGGCCATGGCGCAGGAAGTCCATGCCCAGTTGCGCACCCAGCTGCGCGCCTGCAACGCCGCGGCGGCGGAATCGATCGCCATCCTTTACGGCGGCAGCATGAAGCCGGACAATGCCGCAGACCTGATGGCCCAGGCCGACATCGACGGCGGCCTGATCGGCGGCGCCGCCCTGAAGGCGGAGGATTTCCTGGCGATCATCCGCGCGGCCAGCTGAAACGCCTGTCTCACCGAATTTGAAACGCCGTAGTAGAAGTTAAACCTGTCCTTGGAAATGGAATTGCAATGAACACCTTGTTCAATCTGATTATTGTCGTGCAGGTCATCTCGGCCCTGGCCATCATCGGCCTGGTGCTGGTCCAGCACGGCAAAGGCGCCGACATGGGCGCGGCCTTCGGTTCGGGCGCCTCGGGCAGCCTGTTCGGCGCATCGGGCTCGTCGAACTTCCTGTCGAAGTCGACCGCCGTCGCCGCCGCCGTGTTCTTCGCCTCGACCCTGGCCCTGGCCTACAACAGCAACGCCCGCAGCACCGGTCCGGACGAAGGCGTGATGGGCCGCGTGACCGTGCCGTCGAGCCAGGCCCCTGCGACCGGCGTGCCGGCGAACGCGGGCGCGAATGTGCCGGCGACCGCACCGGCCCCGGCTGCACCGGCCGCTCCGGCTGCCGATGTGCCGACGCTGCCGGCGAACCAGGCTGCTCCGGCGGCTCCGGCTCCGGCCACGAAGTAAACCGGCAGGCTTGGCGGCTACGCCGCCAAGCCTGCGCGGCGTAGCAAACCAGCTTGTCAGCTCGACATTGGGTTTGTGAATAAAAGGCTGGCGTGCGCGCCGGTTTGTAAATAGCGGTAGAATGCGGCCTCGCGGGAGATCCTCCCCGCAAGGCACGCGGCGATGAATGGCCGGTACCGGCCCTCGACTGTGGCGAGCGTTCCGGCATGCGCATGACGGGACTCTTCCAAAAGTTGAGAAATTGCGAAATATCCTTGTAGTAGCGCAATTTGTGCATTGAAAAAATGTAGTAAAGCAGGGTAAAATACTGGTCTCCAGCCGACGTGGTGAAATTGGTAGACACGCTATCTTGAGGGGGTAGTGGCGCAAGCTGTGCGAGTTCGAGTCTCGCCGTCGGCACCAAGATATGAAGAGCCAGCAAGGGCGATGAGCAACCGCTCTCCTGCCTGAGCTGGCTTTTTTGCGAGGATCAGTCGTACGATCCTGGTGGCAACCATCGAGGACTCCGAAGCACCTCTTCTCTCGGGTGATTCGGGTCATCCAGCCAGGTTCGCGCGACTCGGCGCTGCATCCCCCGCAGTGTGTCATTAACCGATCGTTCAAATAGGCTTCATCGTGAACCTCGAAAATTATTTCCCCGTTCTTCTCTTTATCCTGATTGGCGTTGGCGTTGGTGTCGCCCCGCAGGTGCTCGGCCGCCTGCTCGGCCCGCACCGCCCGGATGCCGCCAAGCTGTCCCCGTATGAATGCGGCTTCGAAGCCTTCGAAGACGCGCGCATGAAGTTCGACGTCCGGTACTACCTGGTCGCGATCCTGTTTATTTTGTTTGATCTGGAAACGGCATTCTTCTTCCCATGGGGCGTCTCGATGCGCGAACTGGGCTGGACCGGCTTCGTCACGATGATGGTGTTCATCGCCGAATTCGTCGTCGGTTTCTGGTACATCTGGAAGAAAGGTGCCCTTGATTGGGAATAAGCCATGGCAATTGAAGGCGTATTAAACGAAGGTTTCATTACCACCACAGCCGATAAGCTGATCAACTGGGCGCGCACGGGATCGATGTTCCCGATGACGTTCGGTCTGGCATGCTGCGCGGTCGAGATGATGCATGTGGGCGCCGCCCGCTACGATCTCGACCGTTTTGGCATTGTGTTCCGCCCATCGCCGCGCCAGTCGGACGTCATGATCGTCGCCGGCACGCTGTGCAACAAGATGGCTCCCGCACTGCGCAAGGTCTACGACCAGATGGCCGAGCCGCGCTGGGTCATCTCGATGGGTTCCTGCGCCAACGGTGGCGGCTATTACCACTACTCGTACTCGGTGGTGCGCGGCTGCGACCGCATCGTCCCCGTCGACGTCTACGTGCCGGGCTGCCCGCCGACCGCGGAAGCGCTCCTGTACGGCATCATGCAGCTGCAAAACAAGATCAAGCGCACCAATACCATCGCGCGCTAAAACAGCGATTTACCATGACGACAAAACTCGAAACCCTCGAACTCGCCCTGAAAAATGCACTGGGCGAGGGCGCCGCGATTAGTTCGGCGCTGGGTGAAGTGACTGTGGTGGTCAAGGCCGCCGACTACATCAAGTCGATGCAGGCCCTGCGCGACGACCCGAGCCTGCGCTTCGAAGAACTGATCGACCTGTGCGGCGTCGACTACTCGCAGTACGGCGAGGGAACCTGGGACGGCCTGCGCTTCGCGGTCGTGACCCACCTGCTCTCGATCGAACACAACTGGCGCGTGCGCGTGCGCGTGTTCTGCCCGGACGACGACATGCCGCTGGTGGAATCGGTCACCGGCATCTGGCGCGCCGCCAACTGGTACGAGCGCGAAGCCTTCGACCTGTACGGCATCCTGTTCGACGGCCACGGCGACCTGCGCCGCATCCTGACCGACTACGGCTTCATCGGCCACCCGTTCCGCAAGGACTTCCCGATCTCGGGCTATGTCGAGATGCGCTACGACCCTGAGCAGAAACGCGTGATCTACCAACCCGTGACGATCGAGCCGCGCGAGAACATCCCGCGCGTGATCCGCGAAGAAACCTACGGGACGAAATAATGGCTGAGCTTAAGAATTACACCCTGAACTTTGGTCCGCAGCACCCGGCAGCGCACGGCGTGCTGCGCCTGGTGCTGGAACTCGACGGCGAAGTGATCCAGCGCGCCGACCCGCACATCGGCCTGCTGCACCGCGCGACCGAGAAGCTGGCGGAAACCCGCACCTACCTGCAGTCGGTCCCGTACATGGACCGCCTGGACTACGTCTCGATGATGTGCAACGAGCACGGCTACGTGCTGGCGGTCGAAAAGCTGCTGGGCATCGAAGCGCCGCTGCGCGCGCAGTACATCCGCGTGATGTTCGACGAAATCACCCGTATCCTGAATCACCTGATGTGGCTGGGCGCGCACGCGCTCGACATCGGCGCCATGGGCCCCTTCCTGTACGCCTTCCGCGACCGTGAAGACCTGTTCGACGTCTACGAGGCGGTGTCGGGGGCGCGCATGCACGCGGCCTACTACCGCCCGGGCGGCGTTTACCGCGACCTGCCGGACCGCATGCCGCAGCACCGCGAATCGCCGATCCGCTCGAAGAAGGCGATCGACGAGCTGAACCGCGACCGCCAGGGTTCGGTGCTGGACTTCATCGATGCGTTTACCAAGCGTTTCGACGGCTATGTCGACGAATACGAGACCCTGCTGACCGATAACCGTATCTGGAAGCAGCGCACGGTCGGCATCGGCGTGGTCTCGCCGGAAGACGCGAAGGCCATGGGCTTCACCGGCGCCATGCTGCGCGGCTCGGGCATCGCCTGGGACCTGCGCAAGCAGCAGCCCTACGCGGTCTACGACAAGATGGACTTCGACATCCCGGTCGGCACCAACGGCGACTCCTACGACCGCTACCTGGTGCGTATCGAAGAGATGCGCCAGTCGAACCGCATCATCAAGCAGTGCGTGCAGTGGCTGGCCGTGAACCAGGGTCCGGTCATGATCGACAACAACAAGATCGCACCGCCGAACCGCATGGACATGAAGTCCAACATGGAATCGCTGATCCACCACTTCAAGCTGTTCACCGAAGGCTTCCACGTGCCGGAAGGCGAGGCTTATGCGGCGGTCGAGCACCCGAAGGGCGAGTTCGGCATCTACATCGTTTCCGACGGCGCCAACAAGCCTTACCGCCTGAAGATCCGTACCCCGGACTATGCCCACCTGCAGAGCCTGGACGAAATGGCGCGCGGCCACATGATTGCCGACGCCGTGACCATCATCGGCACGCAGGACATCGTGTTCGGCAGTATCGACAGGTAAGAAGGACACCAAGATTATGTTATCGCAGGACACCTACAAGAAGATCGATCGCGAGCTGGCCAAGTACCCAGCCGATCAGCGCCAGTCGGCCGTGATGGCTTCGCTGGCCCACGCCCAGGTCGAACTGGGCTGGCTGTCGCCCGACACCATGCAGGAAATCGCCGACTACATCGGCATGCCGGCCATCGCCGTGCAGGAAGTGGCGACCTTCTACAACATGTACAACATCAAGCCGGTCGGCAAGCACAAAATCACCGTGTGCACCAATCTGCCGTGCGCACTGTCGGGCGGCGAACGCGCCGGCCAGCGCCTGAAGGACAAGCTGGGCATCGATTACCGCGACACCACCGCCGACGGCGCCTTCACCCTGCTGGAAGGCGAGTGCATGGGCGCGTGCGGCGACGCACCGGTCATGCTGGTGAATAACCACCGCATGTGCTCGTTCATGAGCGACGAAAAGATCGACGCCCTGGTAGAGGAACTCAAGAAATGACCAGCCTGCACGACCGTCACATCAATCCCCTGATCCTGAAGGATCTAAACGGCGACAACTGGCGCCTGGCCGACTACGTCAAGCGTGGCGGCTATGCCGCGCTGCGCCGCATCATCGAAGAGAAGATTTCGCCGGAAGCCATCATTGCCGACCTCAAGGCCTCGGGCCTGCGCGGCCGCGGCGGTGCGGGCTTCCCGACCGGCCTGAAGTGGAGCTTCATGCCGCGCCAGTTCCCGGGCCAGAAATACCTCGTGTGCAATACCGACGAAGGCGAACCGGGCACGTTCAAGGACCGCGACATCATCCGCTACAACCCGCACGCGCTGATCGAAGGCATGGCCATCGGCGCCTACGCGATGGGCATCACCGTGGGCTACAACTACATCCACGGCGAGATCTTCCAGGAATACCTGCGCTTCGAGGAAGCGCTGGAAGAGGCGCGCGCCGCCGGCTTCCTGGGCGACAAGATCATGGGGTCGGAATTCTCGTTCCAGCTGCACGCCCACCACGGCTACGGCGCCTACATCTGCGGCGAAGAAACCGCGCTGCTCGAGTCGCTCGAAGGCAAGAAGGGCCAGCCGCGCTTCAAGCCGCCGTTCCCGGCCTCGTTCGGCCTGTACGGCAAGCCGACCACGATCAACAACACCGAGACCTTCGCGGCCGTTCCCTTCATCCTGAACATGGGTGCCGAGAACTACATGGGCCTCGGCAAGCCGAACAACGGCGGCACCAAGATCTTCTCGATCTCGGGCGACGTCGAGCGTCCGGGTAACTACGAAGTCCCGCTGGGCACCCCGTTCGCCAAGCTGATGGAGCTGGCCGGTGGCATGCGCGGCGGCAAGAAGATCAAGGCGGTCATTCCAGGCGGCTCCTCGGCCCCGGTGATCCGCGGCGAAGTCATGATGGACACCGACCTCGACTACGATTCGATCGCCAAGGCCGGCTCGATGCTGGGCTCGGGCGCCGTGATCGTCATGGACGAGACCCGCTGCATGGTCAAGTCGCTGCTGCGCCTCTCGTACTTCTACTACGAGGAATCCTGCGGCCAGTGCACCCCGTGCCGCGAAGGCACCGGCTGGATGTACCGCATGGTCCACCGCATCGAACACGGCAAGGGCCGTCCGGAAGACATGGACCTGCTGAACAACATCGCCTTCAACATCAAGGGCCGCACCATCTGCGCCCTGGGCGACGCCGCGGCGATGCCGGTCGAAGCGATGATCAAGAACTTCCGCGAGGAATTCGAATATCACATCGAGCACAAGCACTGTCTCGTGCCCGCATACCTTTAAACCAGGTCAGGTAACGATCAAATGGTTGAAATTGAATTAGACGGCAAGAAAGTCGAAGTCGCACCAGGTTCCATGGTGATGGACGCCGCAAACAAACTCGGGACCTATATCCCGCACTTCTGCTATCACAAGAAATTGTCGATCGCAGCGAACTGCCGTATGTGCCTGGTCGAAGTGGAGAAGGCGCCGAAGCCGATGCCTGCCTGCGCGACCCCGGTCTCGCCCGGCATGATCGTGCGCACCCACAGCGACAAGGCGGTGCAGGCGCAGAAGTCGGTGATGGAGTTCCTCCTCATTAACCACCCGCTGGATTGCCCGATCTGCGACCAGGGCGGCGAATGCCAGCTGCAGGACCTGGCCGTCGGCTACGGCAAGAGCGGCTCGCGCTACGAAGAAGAAAAGCGCGTGGTGGCCCCGAAAGAGGCCGGCCCGCTGATCTCGATGGAAGAGATGTCGCGCTGCATCCAGTGCACCCGTTGCGTGCGTTTCGGCCAGGAAGTGGCCGGCGTGATGGAATTCGGCATGGTCGGCCGCGGCGAGCACTCGGAGATCACCACCTTCGTGGGCAAGACCGTCGACTCGGAAGTGTCGGGCAACATGATCGACCTGTGCCCGGTCGGCGCGCTCACCAGCAAGCCTTTCCGCTACACCGCGCGTCCGTGGGAACTGCAGCGCCGCAAGTCGGTCTCGCCCCACGATTCGCTGGGCTCGAACCTGATCGTCCAGGTCAAGGGCGGCAAGGTCATGCGCGTGCTGCCGCTGGAAAACGAAGCCATCAACGAGTGCTGGATCTCGGACAAGGACCGTTTCTCGTACGAGGCGCTGGACAATGCCGACCGCCTGGTCAACCCGATGATCAAGCAGGGCGGCGTGTGGCAGGAAACCGACTGGCAGACCGCGCTCGAATACGTGGCCCACGGCCTGCGTAACATCCGCCACGAGCACGGCGCCGACAGCATCGCCGCCGTCGCCACCGCCAGCTCGACCCTGGAAGAACTCTACCTGCTGAACAAGGCCGTGCGCGGCATCGGTTCGGAGAACATCGACTTCCGCCTGCGCCAGAGCGACTTCGCCCTCACCGGCCAGGTCACCCCGTGGCTGGGCATGCCGATCGCCGCACTGAGCAAGCTCAAGCGCGCCCTGGTCATCGGCTCGAACCTGCGCCAGGACCACCCGCTGGTCGCCACCCGCCTGCGCGCCGCCACCAAGGCCGGCGCCAAGCTGTCGCTGGTGGGCGCATCGGACACCGACCTCCTGATGCCGGTCGCGAACAAGCTGATCGCCGGTCCGAGCGACTGGCTGGCGGCCCTGTCCGAAGTGGTCGTGGCGGTCGCCGCCGCCAAGGGCGTGGCCGCGCCGGCGGGCTTTGACGGCATCGAAGCCGGCAACGCCGCCAAGGGCATCGCCGCGTCGCTGGCCGGATCGAGCGACATCGAGCTGCCGGGCGCCGTCCTGCTGGGCAATGCCGCCGGCAACCACCCGCAAGCATCCAAGATCCACGCCGCGGCGCAATGGATCGCCGAAGCGACCGGCTGCAGCTTCGGCTACCTGGTCGAAGGCGCCAACACCGTGGGCGGCTACCTGGTGGGCGCGACCTCCGGCAAGAACGAAGCCGTGTTCGCAGCGCCGAAGAAAGCCTACGTGCTGCTGCACGCCGAGCCGGAACTGGATGCGGCCAACCCGCAGCAGGCCCTTGGCGCGCTTGCCGGCGCCGAGATGGTCGTGGCCATGTCGCCGTTCAAGCACGGCATGGACTACGCCGACGTGCTGCTGCCGGTCTCGCCGTTCACCGAAACCGCCGGTACCTTCGTGAACTGCGAAGGCCGCGCACAGAGCTTCAACGGCACCGTGCGTCCGCTGGGCGAGACCCGCCCGGCCTGGAAAGTGCTGCGCGTGCTGGGCAACCTGCTGGGTCTGTCGGGCTTCGACTACGAGACCTCGGAAGCGATCCGCGACGAAGCGCTGGGCAAGGGCAACACCGACCTGTCCGCCAAGCTGGGCAACGCCGCCAAGCTGGCGCCTAGCGCGGGCACCTACGCCGGCGCCGGCCAGCTCGAGCGCGTCACCGACGTGCCGGTCTACTTCACCGACGCGCTGGCGCGCCGTTCCGAGCCGCTGCAGCGCACCGCAGCCTCGAACGCGGCGCTGGTCACGCTGTCGAAAGCCGTCGCCGAACAGATCGGCGTGAAGGCGGGCGACACCGTCAAGGTGACCCAGGGTTCCGGCAGCGCCGTCCTGGTGGCCGATGTGGATGCACGCCTGCCGTCGAACGCCGTGCGCGTCGCCGCCGGCCACCGCGCGGTCGCGACCCTCGGCGCCATGTTTGGCGAGATCAAAGTTGAAAAAGCAGGGGAGGGCAAGTAATGGCAACGCCCGGTTATATCGATAGTTTCTATGAATTTGGCGCTGCCAGCCCGATCGCGCCCGTCTGGCCGCTGATCTGGACCGTCCTGAAAATCGTGGTGGTGCTGCTGCCGCTGATGGGCCTGGTCGCCTACCTGACCCTGTGGGAGCGCAAGCTGATCGGCTGGATCCAGATCCGCGTGGGCCCGAACCGCGTGGGCCCTGGCGGCCTGCTGCAGCCGATCGCCGACGCGCTCAAGCTGCTGCTCAAGGAGATCGTCATCCCGACGAAAGCCACCCGCAGCCTGTTCGTGATCGGTCCGATCATGACCATCATGCCGGCCCTGGCCGCCTGGTCGGTCGTGCCTTTCGGTCCGCAAGCGGCGCTGGCCAACGTCAACGCCGGCCTGCTGCTGCTGCTGGCGATCACCTCGATGGAAGTCTACGGCATCATCATCGCCGGCTGGGCTTCGAACTCGAAGTACTCCTTCATGGGCGCGATGCGCGCCTCGGCCCAGATGATTTCGTATGAAATCCCGATGGGCTTCGTGATGGTCGTGGTGCTGATGGTGTCGGGCAGCCTGAACTTCTCGGACATCGTGGCCGGGCAGGGCGTGGGCATGTTCGCCGACATGGGCGTGACCTTCCTGTCGTGGAACTGGCTGCCGCTGCTGCCGCTGTTCGTCATCTACTTCGTGTCCGGCCTGGCCGAATGCAACCGCCACCCCTTCGACGTGGTGGAAGGCGAGTCGGAGATCGTCGCCGGCCACATGGTCGAGTACTCGGGCATGTCCTACGCGATGTTCATGCTGGCCGAATACGCCAACATGATCCTGATCGCGACCCTGGCCTCGATCATGTTCCTGGGCGGCTGGCAAGCGCCGTTCGGTTTCCTGGAATTCGGCCCGGTCGGCGGCTTCTTCTGGCTGTTCGCGAAGATGTTCCTGCTGGTCTCGATGATGATCTGGGTCCGCGGCACCTTCCCGCGCTACCGCTATGACCAGATCATGCGCCTGGGCTGGAAAGTCTTCATCCCACTGACCCTGATCTGGCTCGTCCTGGTGGCTGCCGTGATGCAGACGCCCTGGAACATTTGGAAGTAAGGAAGCAGAAATCAAATGAATCGAGTTAAAGAAATCCTCGGCAGCCTGATGCTGTCCGAACTCTTCAAGGGCCTGGCCCTGACCGGCAAGTATGCGCTGTCGCGCAAGATCACGGTCCAGTACCCGGAAGAGAAGACCCCGATGTCGAACCGCTTCCGGGGCCTGCACGCCCTGCGCCGCTACCCCAACGGGGAAGAGCGCTGCATCGCCTGCAAACTGTGCGAAGCGGTCTGCCCGGCAATGGCGATCACGATCGAATCGGCGCAGCGCGACGACGGCACCCGCCGCACCACGCGCTACGACATCGACCTGACCAAGTGCATCTTCTGCGGCTTCTGCGAAGAGTCCTGCCCGGTCGACTCGATCGTGGAAACCCACGTGCTGGAATACCACGGCGAAAAGCGCGGCGATCTCTACTACACCAAAGAGATGCTGCTGGCCGTGGGCGACCGCTACGAAGCCGATATCGCCGCCGCCCGCGAGGCGGACGCGCGCTATCGCTAATGCACGCTAACAATAAGAGGCTCCTGGGTTAGTCATGGAATTTACAACTGCTTTGTTCTACGTGTTCGCGGCCGTGATGGTGCTGGCCAGCCTGCGCGTCATCACCGCCAAGAACCCGGTCCACGCCGCGCTGTTCCTGGTGCTCGCGTTCTTCAACGCCGCCGGCATCTGGCTGCTGCTGAAGGCCGAGTTCCTCGCCATCGTGCTGGTGCTGGTCTATGTCGGCGCCGTCATGGTGCTGTTCCTCTTCGTCGTCATGATGCTCGACATTAATATCGACCGCATGCGCGAAGGCTTCTGGGGTCACCTGCCGCTCGCTTCCGGCATCGGCGCCCTGATCGTGCTCGAGATGGCCGCCGTCCTGTGGCGCGGTTTCCTCGATTTCGAGCAGTCGCCCGCCGCGGCTGCCGCCAACATCGGCGGCACCAAGGAACTGGGCCTCCTGATCTACACCAAGTACATCTACGGCTTCGAGATCGCCGCCGTGATCCTGCTGGTGGCGATCATCGCCGCAGTCGCCCTGACCCTGCGCAAGCGCAAGGACACCAAAGCAATCGACCCGGCCCTCGCGGTTCGCGTCAAGCGTAACGACCGCCTGCGCATCGTCAAGGTGGAAGCGGTCAACCAGCGCGCCATCGATGCAGCCAACGCCGAAAAAG
The DNA here is from genome assembly GCF_036961685.1 of Massilia sp. DD77. Lineage (NCBI taxonomy): Bacteria > Pseudomonadati > Pseudomonadota > Betaproteobacteria > Burkholderiales > Oxalobacteraceae > Massilia > Massilia sp. DD77. Next base: position 62,323 of record NZ_JBAMDH010000004.1, on the reverse strand, counting down.
CGGCAGCGGCAGCCGCAGCAGCAGCCGGATCGCCGGCCGCACCAAAGGAGGCACAATGACTTTGTCGCTCGCACACTACCTGGTCCTGGGCGCGATCCTGTTCGCGATCTCGGTGATCGGTATTTTCCTGAACCGGAAGAACATCATCATCCTGCTGATGGCCATCGAACTGATGCTGCTGGCGGTGAACCTCAACTTCGTCGCGTTCTCCCATTACCTGGGCGACGCGGCGGGGCAGATCTTCGTGTTCTTCATCCTGACCGTCGCGGCCGCCGAATCGGCGATCGGCCTGGCGATCCTGGTGGTCCTGTTCCGTAACCTGGACACGATCAACGTGGAAGACCTCGACAGCCTGAAGGGCTGACGGTCTCGCTTGATAAACAATAACGAATAAGGTTCAACATGGCGGGGCAAATTCTCAACCCTAATCTCTTACTGGCGGTGCCCCTGGCGCCGCTCGCGGGCTCGGCGATCGCCGGCCTGCTGGGCACCAAGTTCTTCGGCAACGTGGTCGGCCGCAAGGTGTCGCATACCGCGACCATCCTGGGCGTCCTGATTGCGCTGATCATCTCGGTCCAGACCCTGATGGCGGTGCTGGACGGCGCCAGCTTCAACGGCGACATCTACACCTGGATGACGGTCGGCACGCTCAAGATGGCGGTCGGCTTCCAGATCGATACGCTGTCGGCGATGATGATGTGCGTGGTGACCTCGGTGTCGCTGATGGTCCACATCTACACGATCGGCTACATGGCCGAGGACGAAGGCTACAACCGCTTCTTCTCGTACATCTCGCTGTTCACCTTCTCGATGCTGATGCTGGTCATGTCCAACAACTTCCTGCAGCTGTTCTTCGGCTGGGAAGCGGTGGGCCTGGTCTCGTATCTCCTGATCGGCTTCTGGTACACCCGTCCGACCGCGATCTTCGCGAACATGAAGGCCTTCCTGGTCAACCGCGTGGGCGACTTCGGCTTCATCCTGGGCATCGGCCTGCTGCTGGCCGCCTCGGGCACCATGCAGTACGACGAAGTGTTCGCACAGTCCGACAAGCTGGCCGCCATGACGGTGCCGGGCCTGGGCTGGCCGCTCCTGACCGCCGCCTGCATCTGCCTGTTCATTGGCGCGATGGGTAAATCGGCGCAGTTCCCGCTGCACGTCTGGCTGCCGGACTCGATGGAAGGCCCGACCCCGATCTCGGCACTGATCCACGCCGCGACCATGGTTACCGCCGGCATCTTCATGGTGTCGCGCATGTCGCCGCTGTTCGAGCTGTCGGACACCGCGCTGTCCTTCGTGATCGTGATCGGCGCCATCACCGCGCTGTTCATGGGCTTCCTGGGCATCATCCAGAACGACATCAAGCGCGTCGTCGCTTACTCGACCCTGTCGCAGCTGGGCTACATGACAGTCGCGCTGGGCGCCTCGGCCTACTCGGTGGCCGTGTTCCACCTGATGACCCACGCCTTCTTCAAGGCGCTGCTGTTCCTCGGCGCGGGTTCGGTCATCATCGGCATGCACCACGACCAGGACATGCGCAACATGGGCGGCCTGCGCAAGTACATGCCGATCACCTGGATCACCTCGCTGCTCGGCTCGCTGGCCCTGATCGGCACGCCGTTCTTCGCCGGTTTCTACTCGAAGGACTCGATCATCGAAGCGGTGCACGCCTCGAACATCCCGGGCGCCGGTTTCGCCTACTTCGCGGTGCTGGCCGGCGTCTTCGTGACCGCCTTCTACTCGTTCCGCATGTACTTCCTGGTCTTCCATGGCGAATCGCGCTGGAACAACCCGCAGCCGCACAGCGAAGGCCACGATTCGGACGCACACCATGAAGAAGACGAGCATGGCGCCGACGACCACCATCACCACGGCCTGCAGCCGGGCGACAAGCCGCACGAGTCGCCATGGGTCGTGACCCTGCCGCTCGTCCTGCTGGCGATCCCGTCGGTCATCATCGGCTACCTAGCGATCGGCCCGATGCTGCATGGCGACTTCTTCAAGGACGTGATCTTCGTCGGCGAGAACCACACCGCGATGCGCACCCTGAGCGAAGAGTTCCATGGCGCCGCCGCGATGGCGATCCATGGCCTGCAAACCGCGCCGTTCTGGCTCGCGCTGGCAGGTGTCGCTTTCGCCTACTACTGCTACATGATCAACCCGCGCGTGCCGGCCTGGTTCTATGCCAAGTTCAAGCCGCTGCACACCCTGCTGGACAACAAGTACTACATGGACAGGTTCAACCAGTTCGTGTTCGCCGGCGGCGCGCGCGCCGTGGGTGGCGGCCTGTGGAAGGTGGGCGACCGCGGCCTGATCGACGGCCTGATGGTCAACGGCTCGGCCAAGCTGATCGGCTGGTTCTCGGGGATCACCCGTACCGCCCAGACCGGCTACATCTACCACTACGCGTTCGTCATGATCGCGGGCGTGGTGGGGGCCCTGCTGTACTTCTTCCCGTTCTGGCGCGGTTAATCAGAGGCAGAGAAAACAAACATGATGCAGTCAACGATTTCTACATTTCCACCGTACCTGAGCCTGGCGATCTGGCTTCCGATCGTCTTCGGCCTGATCGTACTGGCCGTCGGCCGCGACAAAAATGCGGGCCTGGTCCGCATGCTGTCGCTGGCCGGCGCCGTGGTCAGCTTCCTGCCGACCCTGCCGCTGATCGCCAATTTCGACAACGCCGCCCACGGCATGCAGTTCTATGAAGTGGCCAGCTGGATCGAACGCTTCAATGTGTTCTACAAGCTGGGCGTGGACGGCCTGTCGCTGTGGTTCGTCCCGCTGACCGCCTTCATCACCATCATCGTGGTGCTGGCGGCGTGGCAGGTGATCGAGGAGCGCGTGGCCCAGTACATGGGTTCCTTCCTGATCCTGTCGGGCCTGATGATCGGCGTGTTCTGCGCCATGGACGGCCTGCTGTTCTACTTCTTCTTCGAAGCCACCCTGATCCCGATGTACATCATCATCGGCGTGTTCGGCGGCCCGAACCGTGTGTACGCGGCATTCAAGTTCTTCCTGTACACCTTCTTCGGCTCGCTGCTGACCCTGGTCGCGATCATCTACCTGTACAACCTGTCGGGTTCCTTCGACATCCTCGAGTGGCACCGCCTGCCGCTGACGATGAACGAGCAGATCCTGATCTTCATCGCCTTCTTCATGGCCTTCGCCGTGAAGGTGCCGATGTGGCCGGTGCACACCTGGCTGCCGGACGCCCACGTGGAAGCGCCGACCGGCGGTTCGGTGGTGCTGGCCGCGATCATGCTGAAGCTGGGCGCCTATGGTTTCCTGCGTTTTTCGCTGCCGATCACCCCGGACGCCTCGCACTACCTGGCCCCGGTCGTCATCGTGCTGTCCCTGATCGCCGTGATCTACATCGGCCTGGTGGCCCTGGTCCAGAAGGACATGAAAAAACTGGTCGCTTACTCGTCGATCGCCCACATGGGCTTCGTGACCCTGGGCTTCTTCATGTTCAACGACCTGGGCGTGCAGGGCGGCCTGATGCAGTCGATCTCGCACGGCTTCGTGTCGGGCGCGATGTTCCTCTGCATCGGCGTGCTCTACGACCGCGTCCACTCGCGTGAAATCGCGGACTACGGCGGCGTGGTCAACACGATGCCGAAGTTCGCGGCCTTCGCCGTGCTGTTCTCGATGGCCAACGCCGGCCTGCCGGCCACCTCGGGCTTCATCGGCGAATTCATGGTCATCCTGGGCGCCGTCGAGTTCAACTTCTGGACCGGCCTGCTGGCAGGCACCGCCCTGATCCTGGGCGCGGCCTACTCGCTGTGGATGGTCAAGCGCGTCGTCTTCGGCCCCGTCGTCCACAAGCACGTGGCCGAGCTGACCGACCTGAACGGCCGCGAGTTCGCCATCCTGGGCGTCCTGGCCATCGCCACCCTGTGGATGGGCCTGTATCCGGCCCCGATCGCCGAAACCCTGCAGACCTCGGTCACCGACCTGCTGCAGCACGTTGCTGTCAGCAAGCTGCCTCAATAACGCCATGAACGAAATGACCACCACCTTGCAAGCGGCGACCGACGTCAACCTGGCGCCGGTCTATGCTGAAATCTTCCTGCTCATCGCGGCTTCCGCGATCCTGCTGATCGACATGTTCCTGAAAGAGGGCAAGCGCACCCTGACCTACGCGCTGACCCTCCTGAGCATTGCCGGCTGCGCCGTGCTGACCATGGCCGACTTCAACGCCGGCGCGACCGTGTACACCTTCAATGGCATGTACGTGGCCGACCCGATGTCGAACCTGCTCAAGCTGTTCACCTATCTGGCCACCGCCATGACCCTGGTGTATTCGCGCCAGTACGCGGGCGACCGCAGCATGATGTCGGGTAACCTGGGCGGCGAGTTCTACGTGCTCGCGCTGTTCTCGATGCTGGGCCAGATGATCATGATCTCGGGTAACAGCATGCTGTCGCTCTATCTTGGTTTGGAGCTGATGTCGCTGTCGCTGTATGCTCTCGTTGCGCTGCGCCGCGACCACGCCGTGTCGACCGAAGCCGCGATGAAGTACTTCATCCTGGGCGCGCTGGCATCGGGCTTCCTGCTGTACGGCATCTCGATGATCTACGGCGCCACCGGCTCGCTGGACATCACCGCCATCGGCCAGCTCACCGCGAACGCGGAAGCAGGCAACCGCACCATCCTGGTGTTCGGCCTGGTGTTCCTGGTGGCCGGCCTGGCCTTCAAGCTGGGCGTGGTTCCCTTCCACATGTGGGTGCCGGACGTCTACCAGGGTTCGCCGACCGCCGTGACCCTGCTGCTGGGCGGCGCACCGAAGCTGGCGACCTTCGCCATGGTGATCCGCGTACTGGTCGAGGCGCTGCCTTCGGTGGCCTTCGACTGGCAGCAGATGCTGATGGTCCTGGCCGTGCTGTCGCTGGCCTTCGGTAACCTGACCGCGATCGCCCAGACCAACATCAAGCGCATGCTGGCCTACTCGACCATCGCGCAGATGGGCTTCGTCCTGCTCGCCATGGTGGTGGGCGTGGTCGACGGCAATAGCGAGAACGCCGCCAGCGCCTACAGCGCCGCGATGTACTACGCCATCACCTACGTCCTGACCACGGTCGGCAGCTTCGGCCTGATCATGATGCTGGCGCGCGCCGGCCACGAAGCCGAGCACATCGTCGACTTCAAGGGCCTGGGCAAGCGTTCGCCGTGGTTCGCGATCGTCATGACCATCCTGATGTTCTCGCTGGCGGGCGTGCCGCCGATGGTGGGCTTCATGGCCAAGTGGGCCGTGCTGCAAGCCGTCGCCAACGCCGGCATGGTGTGGCTGGCCGTCGTGGCGGTGATGTTCTCGCTGATCGGCGCCTTCTATTACCTGCGCATCGTCAAGACCATCTGGTTCGACGAAGCGGTGGACACCAGCGCGATCCACACCCCGGCGGATATGCGCGCCGTGATGTCGCTCAACGGCATCGCCGTGGTGGTGCTGGGTATCGTTCCGGGCTGGCTGCTGGCGGTGTGCTACACCACCATGCAGGCAACCCTCGCAAAATAAGCTGGTGGACGTTTCACTGGCTGTCTGGCTGGTGGTCGCCCTGAGTGTGGCGGCCGCCAACCTGCCTTTCCTCACCGAGCGCGTGTTCGGTTTCATTCCCCTGAAACCCACGCCCGGTGGTGAAGCGCGTTTGAAGCGCTTCCCGCTGCGCCTGCTCGAGTTAATTGTTTTATACTTCCTTGTCGGCGCGGTAGCCCGGCTGCTGGAATCCCGGATCGGTGGCGCCTTCGCGCAGAACTGGGAGTTCTATGCGGTGACCGGATGCCTGTTCCTCGTGCTGGCGTTTCCCGGATTTGTCTGGCGTTACCTGCGCAAGCATCGCGCTTGAACGGCCTGAGGGCCGTTTTTTCGTTGCGCGGTCGGGGCATGCCGGTTGAACGCGTCGGCGGCGAAGCCGCCAACCCTACGTTTCCCCAAATGGAGCCTGCATGACCGTGGAATTGAAAGAAATCCGCCTCGACGGCGGCGTCGTCTACGATGGTCCCTTCCTCAAGGTCGAACGCGACCGCATCCGCTTGCCCAACGGTGCGGAAAGCCACCGCGAATTCATCCGCCACCCCGGCGCGGTCGTGATCCTGCCGCTGCTGCCCGATGGCCGCGTGCTGCTCGAGCGCCAGTTCCGCTATCCGAACTCCCAGGTCTTCATCGAATTCCCGGCCGGGAAGATCGACCCGGGTGAGGAGCACCTGGCCTGCGCCAAGCGCGAGCTGGAAGAGGAAACCGGCTACACCGCCGCCAGGTGGCGCTTCGTGTGCACCATCCACAACGCGATCGCCTATTCGGACGAGCACCTCGAACTCTTCCTGGCCGAGGACCTGACCGCCGGCGAGCAGAAGCTCGACGACGGCGAGTTCCTCGAGACCTTCACGGCCACCGTCCCGGAACTGCTGGGCATGGTCCAGCGCGGCGAGATCACCGACGTCAAGACCATCATCGGGACCTTCTGGCTGGAAAAGATCCTCTCGGGCAGCTGGACGCCGGCTTGATGCGATGAAGCCGCTGTCTGCGCTCCTGCTGACCTGCTCGCAGTTGGTGGCGCAGGAAGCGGCGGCGCAGGCGCGCACGCCCTTGCAGGCGCGCTGCGAAGACACCCTCGAGCGCGCGGTGTCGGTGGTCGTCAGCCGCCAGCAGGGCTACCGTATCGATCACACCCGCTCCTACCACGACCTCACGCGCATGAAGGGCGGGGCGCGCGCGAATGCCTATGTGCTCGGCCTGACGCATACCGAATCGCGGGTCGGCATCAAGGTGGGCGGGCGCATGCTGAGCGACCCCGCCAGCGGCTACGAATGTATCGCCGCGCGCGTCGAGGTCAGCCTGACCTACCTGCCGATCGTGGTCTATATCGGACGCGAGTTTCCGCCGGGCTCCTGCGCTTACCAGGAGGTGCTGGCCCACGAGATGCGTCACCTCAACACCTACCTCGACTACCTGCCCAAGGCCGAGGCCAGGGTGCGCGCCGCGCTGGCCCAGCGCTTCGAAGCCAAGCCCCTGTACGCACGCCTGGGGCAGGCGCAATCCCTGCTCCAGCGCGAGCTCGACAGCGGCTGGATGGCCTATATCAAAAGCGAAATGGCGCGCGTCGAAAGCCTGCAGGCGGCGATCGATTCGCCGCAGGAATACGCCCGCCTCGGCAAGGTTTGCGCAGGTGAGGTACAGTCTCTGATTAAACAGGCAAGACGAAGCAAGACCCAATGACGAACACAGCAATTCCCAGCTACGTGGCGCTGATTCCGGCGGCCGGGGTCGGCGCGCGCATGGCGGCCGGCAGCCCCAAGCAGTACCTGCCGATCAACGGCAAGCCCATGCTGCGCCACACGATCGACGCTTTCCTGTCCAGCCCCCTGATCGCCCACACCTATGTCGTGGTCAGCCCCGGCGACGCCTACATCGACGGCATCCTGCCGGAGCAGGGGGCGCAGTTGCCCGTGACTGTGCTGCGCTGCGGCGGCGCGACCCGCATGGAGTCGATCCGCAACGGCCTGCGCCATCTGGGCGGCACGCTCACCGAGCACGACTGGGTGCTGGTGCACGACGCGGCCCGTCCCGGCCTGAACGCCGAATTGATCGCGCGCCTGATCGAAGAGACGGGCGACGACCCGGTTGGCGGCCTGCTGGCCCTGCCGGTGGTCGACACCGTGAAGCGCAGCGTGGCCGGGGAGGTGAGCACCGTGCCGCGCGACAGCCTGTGGCTGGCCCAGACCCCGCAGATGTTCCGCCACCGCCTGCTGCTGCGCGCGCTCGACGCGGCCACCGACCCGGGAGCGATCACCGATGACGCCAGTGCGGTTGAAGCGCTCGGACTGGCCCCCAAGTTAGTGGAAGGACACCCCTGCAACCTGAAGGTGACGCTGCCGGCAGACATCCGGATCGCCGAGATGTACCTGGCGGCGTCGCAACCGACTGAGAAGAACTGAGAAGATATGGCACTCGCATCCTACAATCCCACTCCGCCGTTCCGCATCGGGACCGGCTACGACTGCCACGCGCTGGTCGAAGGGCGCAAGCTCATCGTCGGCGGCGTGACCATCCCCCACCGTCTCGGCCTGCTCGGCCATTCGGACGCCGACGTGCTGCTGCACGCCATCATCGACGCCATGCTGGGCGCCGCGGCGCTGGGCGATATCGGCAAGCACTTTCCCGACACCGACCCCATGTTCGCGGGCGCCGATTCGCGCACCCTGCTGCGCGAGGTGGCGCACCGCGTGCTGAACGCCGGCTACACCATCGGCAACATCGACGCGACCATCATCGCCCAGGCACCCAAGATGGCGCCGCATATCCCGCAGATGGTGTCGCGCATCGCCGAGGACGTGGGCGTGTCGCCGCAGCAGGTCAACATCAAGGCCAAGACCAACGAAAAGCTCGGGTTCCTGGGGCGGGAAGAGGGCATGGCGGCGGAGGCGGTGGCGCTGTTGATTCGGGCAGAGTGATGCTCGGAGCGCAATTGGGTGTAACTGCACTATAATCCTTCCATTCACCGTCGGGTGGATGGCAACGGCGGTCGTTAGCAGAAAGACCGTCGTTCCGGCGGAGGCCGGGACCCAAGTTAAACGCTGCATCAGCTCGCGCAGAACTTAGGTTCCGGCCTTCGCCGGAGCGACGTTCATACGCTGCCTCATTCCATTACCGTTCACCCAAGGTTTGTGCCAATGAGGAGATAAACATGAGCACCGCCCAACCCGAGATGACACCACGCGCAGCCTGGGCCCTGATCCTGGCCGCCAGCGCCATCCTGATGATCACCATGGGCGCGCGCCTGACCACCGGCCTGTTCATGTCCCCCATCAACACCGCCACCGGACTCGGCATCGCCTCCATCAGCTTCGCCATGGCCGTCGCCCAGCTCCTGTGGGGCGCCTCGCAACCCATCTTCGGCGCCGTCGCCGACAAGTACGGCCCCGGCCGCGTGCTGGTGCTGGGCGGGGTGATGCTGGCCGCGGGCACCGCCGCGACGCCCTTCATGAGCAGCGAGTGGGGCCTGATATTCAGCATGGGCGTGTTGTCGGCCGCGGGCGCCGGCGCGGGCAGCTTCTCGATCCTGATCGGCGCCACCGCCCAGCGCCTGCCGCCCTCGCGCCGCGCCTTCGCCTCGGGCTTCATCAATGCCGGCGGCTCCTTCGGCCAGTTCGTGTTCGCTCCGCTGATGCAGGCGATCATCGCCGGCGCCGGCTGGGTCTGGGCCATGCTGACCATGGCCGCCGCAACCTTGCTCACCATTCCGCTGTCCTGGCCGCTGCGCCGCAAGAAGGCCGCGGCATCGCCCACGGTGAGCAGCACGGCGATTCCGCTGCCCACCGCGATCACGCTCACCGAACAGCTGCGCCAGGCGATGCGCGACCGCAGCTACCTGTGCCTGCACGCGGGCTTCTTCACCTGCGGCTTCCACATCGCCTTCCTGGTCACCCACCTGCCGGGCGAGGTTGCCCTGTGCGGCCTGCCGGCCGGCGTCTCGGCCACGGCACTGGCCCTGATCGGCCTGTTCAACATCCTCGGCAGCCTGCTGGCCGGCGCGCTCTCCTCGCGCTACCGCATGAAGCACCTGCTGGCCATCATCTACGGCAGCCGCGCCTTGATCATCGTTGCCTACCTGATGGCGCCCAAGACCGCCTGGACCTTCTACATCATGGCCGCCGCCCTGGGCTTCACCTGGCTGGCCACGGTGCCGCCGACCGCGGGGCTGGTGGGCAAGCTGTTCGGCATGCGCTACCTGGCCACCCTGTTCGGCCTGACCCTGCTGTCGCACCAGATCGGCGGCTTCTTCGGCGCCTGGCTGGGCGGCCTGTCCTTCGTGCACAGCGGCGACTACACCTGGATGTGGTACGCCGACATCCTGCTGGCCCTGGCGGCGGCCCTGGTCAACCTGCCGATCCGCGAAGCGGCGCCCCGGCAGGCGGCCGGCCTCGCCCCCGCGCAAGGCTGAGCATGGCGCGCGAAGCCTGGGCCTACCGCGACGTGGCCGTCGAGTCGGTGGCGGATCCGCGCAGCGGCCGCCTGCGCATCCGTCCCATGCCCGGCCAGGCCTATGCGACCAGCCTGCGCGTGCAGTGCGCGCGCGCGCTCAGCGACCCGCAGCGGTATCCGGCCGGGACGCGCTTCCTGCTGTCGGCCAAGCTGACCGACCGCCAGGGCGGGGAGCCCTTCCTCTATGCCTGGCACGGCGACCCGGTGCGGGTGCTGGGCAAGCGCGAGTCCGCGGTCTTCCTCGAGCAGTACCGGCGCCTGCGTCTTTGATGCGGGCCCGGCGCCAACACGGCGCCGAAAAAGTGGTTACCATCTGGACTCCACCACCGCACACACGGAAAGGAGCACCATGGCAACACGGAATATCGCCGTCATCGTCGGCAGCCTGCGCAAGGAGTCGTTCAGCCGCAAGGTCGCCAACACACTGATCGAACTGGCCCCCGCATCGCTGCACATGGAGATCGTCGAACTGCGCGATCTGCCGATGTATAACGAGGACGACGAAACGGCCGACCCGCCGGCCGCCTTCACCGCCTTCCGCGAGCGCATCCGCCAGGCCGACGGCATCCTGTTCTGCACCCCCGAATACAACCGCTCCATTCCCGGCGTCCTGAAGAACGCCATCGACGTCGGTTCGCGCCCCTACGGCAAGGCGGCCTGGACCGGCAAACCCTGCGCCATCGTCAGCGTCTCGCCCGGCGCCCTGGGCGCCTTCGGCGCCAACCACCACCTGCGCCAGACCCTGCCTTTCCTGCAGATGCCGGCCTTGCCGGCCGAGGCCTATCTGGGCGGCATCGCGGCCAAGTTCGACGGCGCCCGCATGACGGACGACTCGACCCGCGCCTTCCTCCAGGCCTATGTCGACAATTTCGCCGCCTGGGTGGAACGGCATGCAGCGCGCTGACCGCCACGCCATTCCTGTGCGCGGGCTCGACCACATCGTGCTGCGCGTTTCCGACCTCGAACGCATGGTCGGCTTCTACGGCCAGGTGCTGGGCTGCCCGGTCGAGCGCCGCCAGGACGAGATCGGCCTGGTGCAACTGCGCGCCGGCAGCGCCCTGATCGACCTGGTGCCGGTGACAGGCAAGCTGGGCCGCATGGGCGGGGCCGCGCCGGGCCCGGAGGGGCGCAACCTCGATCACCTGTGCCTGCGCGTCGAGCCTTTCAACGAGGCCGCGATCCGCGCCCACCTGGCAGCGCACGGCGTCGAGGCCGGCCCGGCCGAGCCGCGCTATGGCGCCGAAGGCGAGGGGCCGTCGATCTACCTGCAGGATCCCGAGGGCAACACGGTGGAGCTCAAGGGGCCGCCTTGCCATTGAGCCCGCTGGAAGCCCCGGCGCCCTCGGACCTGCCCGACGTGCTGGGCAGGCCCGCCGGCGGCTGGCGCAGGACGATGTTCGACATCATCTTCGGCATCGACACCCCGGCAGGGCGGCGCTTCGATATCGCCCTGGTGTGCGCCATCCTGCTCAGCATCCTGGTGGTGGTGCTGGACAGCGTGCCTTCGATCGGCAAGCGCCACGCGGGCCCGATGGCGGTGCTGGAATGGGCCTTCACCCTGCTGTTCACGGTCGAGTACATGGCGCGCCTGGCCTGCGTCCGGCGCCCGCTGCGCTACGCCACCAGCTTCTATGGCGTGATCGACCTGCTGTCGGTGCTGCCGACCTATTTCTCCCTGCTGGTGCCGGGCGCCGAACTGCTGATCGACATACGCATCCTGCGCCTGCTGCGCGTGTTCCGCATCTTCAAGCTCACGCTCTACATCGAGGAATACACGCGCCTGGGCGAAGCCCTGGCGGCGAGCCGGCGCAAGATCCTGGTGTTCCTGTCGGTGGTGCTGATGCTGATCCTGATCATGGGCACCGTGATGTACGTGGTCGAGGGACCGCAGAACGGCTTCACCAGCATTCCGCTGTCGATGTACTGGGCCACGGTGACGATGACCACGGTCGGCTATGGCGACATCGCGCCCCAGACCACCCTGGGGCGGGCGATCGCTTCCTTCATGATGCTGCTGGGCTGGGGCATCCTGGCGGTGCCGACCGGCATCGTGACGGCCGAGATGACGGCGCGCCGCACCGACCGCCGCGGCGGCGAGGAAAGGCCGCGCCAGCCGGCGCGCGATTGCGCGGCATGCGGCAGCGAAGGACACGAGGCGGCGGCCCGTTACTGCAAGGATTGTGGCGCGCCGCTGGACGCGGCCTGAGGATCGTACGTCCTTGGCCGCGTTTGGCGCACATCAAGCCTCGCATAGGGCGTCGGGCTAGCCTATCAGGCTCGTGCCGAATCGCCGCGCCGTGGACGCCGTCCGGCACCCGTCCAACCATCATTTCAGCGAGGAACCGCATGTACCCATTTCCGCAATCCGCGACCCCGGCTGTGCGCAGCCACCTGGACGCGCACGCCGCCTTCGTCAACGAGATGTCGAAGTCCCTGTTCCGTTCCTTCCAGCACATGTGCGACCTGCATATCCAGCTGGCCCAGACCCTGCTGGAGGAAACCACCCTGGCCAGCCAGCAGGTGCTGAGCGCCGACCGCCAGACCGAGCTGCTCAGCGCCGCCGCGGCGCGCGCCCAGCCGACCACCGAGAAGCTGCGTGCCTACCAGCAGCACATCGCGCGCCTGGCGGCCGAATCCCAGGTCGAGCTGGCGCGCGTGACCGAGCAGCACGTGCAGAACACGAGCCGCACGGCGCGCGCCCTGGTCGACGAAGTGGCGCGCTCCACCGCCGAGGAAACCGAGCGCGGCATCCGCTCGCAGCAGGAGGCGATGCGCAGTATGGCCGACCCCTTCGCCCGCCCGAACAGCGAGGCCCAGCCTCCCATGGGTGGAAACGGCGGCGACAAGCCCGCGCCGCCGCCCCCGGCCCAGGCTGGAAAGGAGTCGCGCTCGTCCGGCAGCACCGCCCACTAGGCAGCGCGTTCCGGCGCGGATTCCGTCAGTGCTACGACGTCCTGCCCCGTGCGCGCACCGGCAGGTGCGCACAAGGGCGCCAGGCCGAAGAGCGGGCGCAGGAGCCGCACGCGCCGGACCGCCTCGAACAGGGCGAAGCAGCCGCCGATGGTCAGCACCGCCAGCACCAGCGCTTCCAGGCCCGGCGCCAGGCGCAGAGGCTTGAAGGCATGCGCCAGCACCACGATCAGGGTCTGGTGGGCGATGTACACGGGGAACACGGCTTCGGTGAGGTAGCGCCGCGCCGGGCCGTCGCGGTCGAGGTGGCGGCGTGCGAAACCGCAGGCGGCCACGATGGCGCTCCAGGCACACAGGGTATAGACGCAGCGGGCGGCCGGCGTGAGCAGCGCCATGATTTCCTCGTCGGGACCGGTGCGCCAGGTCGCGTACCACAGGATGATGGCGGCCCAGCCGGCAAGGGCCAGCACCAGCGCCTGCCAGCGCAGCGCCGCCAGTCCGTCCCAGAAGCGCAGGCGGCGCGCCATCAGGGCGCCGAGCAGGAAGGGCAGGAAGTAGGCCGCGTGGTTGTACCAGTCGTCGACCAGGGCGTGGGTGGTCTCGAAGCGGTCGAGCAGCAGGATGCGCACCACGCCGAGCACGAGCGCCGGCAGGACGATCAGCCGCCAGCCGCTGAGCAGCCGGTCCAGGCCCTCGGCCAGCGCCTCGATGCGCGCGGCGGGCAGCAGCGCCGCCAGGAAGCCGAGCACCATCGTGTACACCCACAGGTAGGCCACGAACCACAGGTGGTTCCAGGTGGGCAGGTCGAGGCAGTCCTCGCGGCAGAAGCCGCCATAGGCACTGTAGTAGAGGCGCATGAAGGAGAGGAAACCGTCGCCGTAGGCGAGCTTCTCGACCACCTCCAGGTAAGGCTGGGGCGGCACGATCACGGCCATGCCGAACAGCAGCGGCACCAGCAGGCGCAAGCTGCGCTGGCGCAGGAAGGATGCCGTGCCGAGGCGCTCGATGAGGAAGCGCGACGCGGCGCCGGCCACGAAGAACAGCAGGGTCAGGCGCCATGGCGAGGACAGCATCATGAAGGGCTCGGGTCCGTCGGAGGCGAAGGGGCTCTTCACGTGCCAGTCCCAGCTCACGTAGTACATGCCGATGTGGTAGGCGATCAGGACGAAGAAGGCGAGGATGCGCACCCAGTCGAGGAAGTAGAGGCGCGCCGCCGGCTGGTGGGGGAGAGTTTGCATGGTCCGCTCACGAAGTGAAGATGGCGCCAGCTTGCGGCCGCCTGCGCGCGCGGGCCAGCGGAAAGGGGCGAAGCGGGAGTGGGGCGGGGTGAACCGGAAGGCGCCCTCCGGTCAGCTTCGCCAAGGCCTCACGCATCGGCTGGACGCGTCGGCGGCGGAGCCGGCTGCGCGCCCGGCCAACCCTAGGGCTGGAGCTTTTCCACCAGCTCGGCGCGGTATTGGCGGCTGCAGGGCACCCTCGCGCCGCTGCGCAGCACGACCTCGCCATCGCCCTTGTCGAGCGCCACGATCCTGTCGATGCAGCTCAGGCGCACCGCCGCGCGCCGGTGGCAGCGCACGAAGCCGGGACCGAGCCGTTCGAGCAATCCGCCCAGGGTCTGGCGCAGCAGCGGCGCGCCCTGGGCCGTATGCAGCGCCACGTAGTTGTCCGCCGTCTCGAGCCACTCGATATCGGCCACCGGCACCACCCGCGTCCCGCCACGCTCGCTCACCAGCAGCTGGCGCGGCGGCGCCGACGGCAGGGGCGAGGCATGGCCCGCCGCCAGGCGCGCGCGCAGGCGTTCCAGCGCCCGGTGCAGGCGCGCCTGGTCGAAGGGCTTGAGCAGGTAGTCGACCGCTTCGGCATCGAAGGCGCGCAATGCATACTCGTCGTAGGCGGTCACGAACACCACCAGCGGCGCCGGCGCGGGCAGCGAGGCCGCCACGTCGATGCCCGACAGTTCCGGCATCTCGATGTCGAGCAGGAGGGCATCGGGCGCGAATGCGGCGATGCGCTGCAAGGCCTCGACGCCGTCGCCCGCTTCCTCGACCGCCTGGATGCCGGCTTCGAGCGCCAGCATGCGGCGCAGCCGGTCGCGCGCCGGACGTTCGTCGTCGACGATCAGGATGCGCATGGCACCCGCATTTCCGCGCGCACGCCGGCCGGCTCCAGCTGGAACAGGTCCAGGGCGGCGCGGCCGTCGTGCAGCGCCGCCAGCCGCGTGCGCAGGTTGGACAGGGCGATGCCGGACCTGCAGCCGGCGTCGCCCGGTCCTGCATCGAGCCGCCCCGCATCGTCGTCGACGCGCAGGACCAGCATGCCCTCGCGGCAGGCCGCGCTGATGTCGATGCGGGTCGGCGCGCGGCGCCGTTCGACGGTGTGCTTGAACACGTTCTCCAGCAGGGGCTGCAGGCTGACCGCGGGCAGTGCCACCCCGAGCGCCTCGTCGGCGATGTCCCAGGAGAGGTTCACACGGCCTTCGAAACGTTCCGCCATCACGGCGGCATAGCCGCGCGCCAGCCGCAGTTCGTCGGCCAGGCTGGCCTGGGGCCGTTCGCCCAGGGCCAGGGCGGCGCGCAGCACCTCGGCCAGCTGCACCAGGGTGGCGTCGGCGCGCGCGACGTCCTGGTGCATGAGCGACGAGATGGTGTTGAGGGCATTGAACAGGAAGTGCGGCTGCATCTGGCGCGTCAGGCGCTCGAGCTGGGCTTCGCGCAGCAGCGCCTGGGCCTGCTGCGCACGCTCCCGCTCGCCGAGCAGCTGGCGGTAGGACAGCAGTCCGAAGCCGATGGCCGTGAACAGGCCGACGAAGACCGTCATCTTGAGCGCTTCATAGACGAACACATCGCCCCAGGGTTCGTGCTCGTAGCTGGCGCCGGCCAGCGCGTACACCGCATGGCGGATGCCGAATACCAGCGGCGCGAAAGCGATCCAGTACAGCGGCAGCCAGCGCGCCTGCACCAGGGCCCAGCGCCAGGGCGTGGCGATCAGGCCGTCGTGGCGCGCCGTGAAGCGGCGCTGGAGCAGCAGCAGGGAGGTCGCCACCAGGGCCGAGGAAGTCTCCCACAGGATGGGCTGCCAGATCGCCTGGCCCCCATCGCGCCGGAAGTCCTCGACGGCGACCAGCACCATCAGGAGCCAGAACAGGCTCCAGGCGAGGATGGCGGCGATGGTACTGCGGTTTGGAAGCATGGCGGCGGCATGGATGCGCGATGGCCGATGATCGGCCATCAGCCGCCGCTTGTCAAAGTGACGTACGGAACGTACGTCACCCCCGCGAAGGCGGGGGCCCAAGTTCGCAAGCACCTTAGTACGTCGTCCCCGGCCTCGGCGGCCCCCTTGGCGGGGATCCAAGTAATCTTATATGGAACGTATGTCGTTACCGCCACTGGCGGTAACGACCCCCCGCGAAGGCGGGGGCCCAGGTTTGCCAGCGCTTCGATAATGCTGACAACACGTGGATTCCCGCCTGCGCGCACTGCTGTCCGGGATAATCGCTATCCCTGCATTAGCAGGGTTTTGTTCGCAACACTGGCAACGTAAGTAATTCCAAGGACTAATTTACAGCCATTATCTCGTCGTGCCGGGACGCCTAGTCCCGGAACGACGATTTTCAGCTAGATGAAATATCCCGGACAGCAGTGCCCCTGCGCGGGAAGTCATTGCCTCGAGTGGAGGGTATGACGATTTTCAGCCAAGTGAGATTACCCACGACAGGAGTGAGCAAAGGCGGAAGCAGGTCCTGGACAGCAGTCGGCAACGTCGGGACGTAAATCCTGCTCCGGCGAGAAACGATACCGCCCGATCTGCTCATCCTTGCCGATCGCCAGGTGGGCGATCCTGCCTAACTGGCGTTCCGTCTGTTCAAGGGCAAGATGGCCTCCGTTACGCATTGCTCGGGCGTCAGCTTGCGGCGCTGCCCCGGTTGCGTGAGCGTGCGCTCGATTACCGGCTCGGGCACCTGCTTGTGCTCCATGTAGCGGCGCGCGACGAAGGCGTCGCGCACCGACAGGATGTTCAGCCCGCGTGCCACGGCATTCGCCGTGGCCTGGTCGGAGCGTCGCTGGCGCGGTTCGGACATGTCTCCAATCTCCCCTTGACCCATCTGATGCATCTTTTTTTATCAAGGACAGCACTATACGCGCTCATGCGGGCTCGCGCTACGCATGCGGAAAGGCAACTCAGCCGTCGTCGCCCGGCCGCCGCTTGCGCTCGGCGTCGATCTCGGCGCGCATCGCCTTGACCTGGCCGATGAACTCGGCCACGGGCGCATCCGGGCTGGCGCGCATCTCGGGCGGCAGCAGCACCGACATGTAGAGCTCGTCGGCCACGCGGCCGTGGCGCTGCTGGTTGCCGACCAGCACCAGGCCGGAGGCCAGCATGGCCAGCGCCGCGCACATGGCGCGCAGGCGGCGCCGCAACTGGGGTTTGACGGTGGCCAGGTGAAAATAGATAACGCCGGCGACCGTGAGCACAGCGGCATGCGAACCGTAGCGCGTCAGCCATTCCCAGGAATACGCATAGGCCAATACGCTCTCCAGCAGCCGGAAACCCAGCAGGGCGGCCATGCCGCAGCCGAAGATGAACATGTGCCGCCCCAGGCGCGCGTGGCGTCCGAACACGCGGTTGTTGAAGGCCCACATGCCGCTCCACAGCAGGCCGATGCCGATGCCGGCCGCGAGGGCTTGCACATAGCGTTCCAGTTCAAAGCCGCCGCGGTCGGTCAGCCAGGCCGCCAGCAGCGCCACCAGGCCGGTGAGCAGGGCGCCGGCCAGGCCCGGCAGCAGGCCCTCCCAGCCGTGCATGGTGCGGTCGCGCAGCTCGGCCGGAACCGGATAGTCGGCGCCGCGCACGCGCAGGCTGGTGTGGCCCATGCGCACCACGGTGTCGCCGTCCAGCCCGAGCTCGGTGACGCGGCGGCCTTTGTGCACGATGCCGTTGCGGGTGCCGAGGTCGCGCAGCATCAGCTTGCCGTCCTCGCCGGCCTCGATCAGCACGTGGTGGGGCGCCGTATAGTCGTCGTCGACGATGAAGTCGTTGTCGTAGGCACGCCCGACCCGGATCGGCAGGGCCGCCACGCGGTAGCGGTGCAGCACCTCGCCGTTTCGGGCCAACATCTCGATGGTCCAGGGGCCTTTCATCGGCGGCCGCTGCGCCCGAAGGCGCCCAGGAAGGCCTGCGTCACGCGCAAGCCGTTTTCATACGACACGCCGGACACGTCGACCCGGCTTTGCAGGCTGGCCTGGGCCGCGTCGGTGCTGGCCGTGAGCAGGGTGAAGTTGTACAGGCCCTCGAACTTGCGGTAGCCGCGCACGCAGGTGACGGCGCGCAGGGGCAGCGAGCGGGTGTGCACGAAGCGCTCGGTGCAGAAAGGCTTGGTCAGGCGCGGGTCGCCGATGTTGCCGAAGCCTTCGACCCCGAACAGGTCCCCGGCCAGCGCGGCGAAGCGCAGCGGCTCCATGCTGCCGGAGCGGATGTAGCGGTGGCTCACCGCCACCGCGCCGGTCTGCTGCGAGTCCGACACGAACACCGCCGATTGCATCACGCAGTTCATGGCGTCGACGCTGAAGGCGGTTTGTGCCTTGACGGTCGAACGCCCCCAGCAGCGCACCTGGCCCGATTCGCGCACCGGCACCAGGTAGGGACCCATGCCCTTGAGCGTGAGCGGCTCGTCCAGCAGGCGGTCGACCATGCCGCCCTGGTGCGCCAGCAGCTGCTGGGCGATCAGCGGGTTGAAGTCCCTGGGCGGCGCGGGCTGGGCGGCCACCTTGCGCAGCAACTCCTGGGCATACTTGACCGGCACCAGGAAGCTGACCGATTCGCCGTCCAGGCGGCGTGCCACATTGATGCCGGCCACGGTGCCGCCGGCGGTGATGGTCGGGCCGCCGCTCATGCCGGAGTTGATCGGGCCGCTGAAGATCAGGCGGTCATAGAAGCTGCGCTGCAGGACGCCGTTGTACGAGCCTTCCGAGATCGCGAAGCCCAGGTCGAGCGGATTGCCGAGCGCGTACAGGTACTGGCCCTGGCTCAGCTTCACGGGGCGTTCCGGCACCTTGAAGAAGCCGCTGCCGTTGCGGTTCACGCGCACCACGGCCAGGTCGTGCAGCACGTCGACCGCCATCAGCTCCACCGGGCCGGTGTTGCCGTCGGTGTCGATGTATTCGGCGGTGTAGACGTCCGGGTCGAGCGCCATCTGCGACACCACGTGATAGTTGGTGACCGCCAGGTTGTTGGTGCCCACCAGGAAGCCCGAGCCCACGGTCGACTGGGTGCGGCCGTTCTTGAGCAGCATGCGGATCTGCAGCAGGTCGGTGCGCGCTGAGGCGTACAGGTCCTGGGCGGCGGACGAGGGCGGCGGCAGAGGCTCCAGGGCCTCGACTTCGCCGGGATCGGGCGCGGGCGGGGTGGCGGCGGGCGGCAGTGCCTGCGCGGCCTGGCCGCCTGTGGCGGCAGCCTGCGAACCCTGGTTCGCGGGGCGGGAGGCGGCGGGCGGCGCACTTGGCGCGGTCGCCGCGCTCAGCCCGATACAGGACAGTAGAAGAGCGATGACAACCCGTTTCATGCAATCTCTTGATGGCAAGACTAAGGACTCTATCTTGCCACCAGATCAAGGCTGAAAGCGCGCGTTAGGCGCCCCGGGGAGGCATCAGGCGGCGTCGGACGCGGCGAGCGGCGTCATCATGTGGCCCAGCTTGGCCTGCTTGGTGTTCAGGTAGCTGTTGTTGAAGGCATTGCGGTTGACCAGCAGCGGCACGCGCTCGGCCACCTCGATGCCGAGGCGGGACAGGGCGTCGATCTTGCGCGGGTTATTCGTCATCAGGCGCACCGCCTTGATGCCGAACTGGTCCAGCATCGGTCGGCACAGCTCGTAGTTGCGGGCGTCCGCGTGAAAGCCCAGCTGCAGGTTGGCCTCGACGGTGTCGGCGCCGGCTTCCTGCAGGCGGTAGGCGCGGATCTTGTTGACCAGGCCGATGCCGCGCCCTTCCTGGCGCAGGTAAAGCAGGATGCCGCGGCCTTCCTCGGCGATACGCTGCAGCGCGCCTTCGAGCTGGGCGCCGCAGTCGCAGCGCTGCGAGAACATCACGTCGCCGGTCAGGCACTCGGAATGCACGCGCGCCAGCACCGGTTCGCCGTTCGACAGGTCGCCCAGGGCCATCGCCAGGTGTTCCTTGCCGGTCGCCGGCTCGACCCAGGCGTGCAGCGTGAACTGGGCCCAGGGCGTGGGCAGGGTGCACGAGGTGGCGTAGTCGAGGATGGCGGGAGTGGCGGTGGCTTGCATGACGGTGTTTCCCAATCGGTGGCGTGATTCCATGTAACACGCAAGTTTACCGGAAATCGGCTGTGGCCGTGCGGAATGCGGGGCTTTCCGGCGGGCGGGCGGGGCCAGGCTTACCCGTGGCGGGTAGGTGCGCTCGTCAGGGGCGCAGCGCCGGCATGGGTGTGTTACGCTGTAGATACCGCCTTTTACCTGCGCCATGGCAACCTTCCTAGCCCGTTTCCTTGAACCCTTGCGACCGCGCGGCCTGGGAGCGTGGCTGGCGCTGGCGTTTTCCACGCTCACCGTGGTGCTGACCCTGCTGCTGGTCGAGGTGGTGGAAAGCGCCTCCACCGAGCAGGTCAAGAACAGCATCGGCCACGGCCTGGGCGAGATGGCGATGCAGACCGCCGACAAGCTCGACCGTGGTATGTACGAGCGCTACCGCGAGGTCGGCCTGATGGCGCGCCGCCGCGACCTGGTCGACCCGGGTACCACCCAGGCCGAGCGCCGCAAGGTGCTGGCCGACATGCAGGAAACCTACTGGTACTACGAGTGGATCGGTATGGCCGGCCTGGACGGCAAGGTGCTGGTCGAGGCGCGCGGCCTGCTGGAAGGCGCCAATGTGGCGCAGCGTCCCTGGTTCCGCGATGCGCTCAAGGGCATCCACGTGGGCGACGTGCACGAGGCCGTCCTGCTGGCCAAGCTGCTGCCGGCGCAGGACGGCGAACCGCGCCGCTTCGTCGACGTCGCCTTTCCCTATGCCGACGCCCAGGGCCGGCCGGCCGGCGTGCTGGGGGTGCACCTGTCCTGGCAATGGGCGCGCGACGTCGAACGCTCGATCATCGCGCCGGTGCAGATGCGCGGCAAGGTGCAGGCCCTGATCGTCAGCGCCGAGGGCGTGGTGCTGCTCGGCCCCGAGGACCTGCAGGGCAAGACCATCGACCAGCCCAGCCTGCGCGAAGCGCGCCAGCGGCGCACCGGCTACCTGGTCGAGGAATGGCCGGACGGCCGCTCCTACCTGGTCGGCTACGGCGCCACGCGCGGACGCGGCATCTATCCGGGCCTAGGCTGGAACGTGCTGGTGCGCCAGGATATCGGCGATGCCTACCAGCCGGTACGGCGCCTGCGCGCCCGCGCGTTGTGGAGCGGGGCCGCGCTGGCGGTGCTGTTCTCGGTGGCCGGCGTGCTGGTGGCGCGCCGCATCACCCGCCCGCTCGGCGAACTGGCCGATTCGGCCGACCGCCTGCGCCGCGGCGATACCACGGCGCTGGTGCCGAGCCGGGACGGCTACGACGAGGTGCGCAAGCTGTCCGGCGCCTTGAATGCGCTGGTGAACAACCTGGTGCAGCGCCGCGCCGAGCTGCAGGACCTGAACGCGACCCTGGAACGGCGCGTGGAGGAACGCACGCGCGACCTGGAGCGCGCCCTGGCCGCCGTGCGCGCCAGCGAGCAGCGCATCGGCGCCATCGTCGACGCCGCCCAGGACGCCTTCCTCGCGGTCGACCAGCGCGGCATGATCGTCGACTGGAACAAGGCCGCCGAGCGCATGTTCGGATGGCGCCGGCAGGAAGCCGTGGGCTGGCCGCTGGCCGAGCTGGTGGTGCCGGAGCGCTACCGCGCCAGCGTCGGCAAGGCCTTGCACGCCTTCCGCCAGACCGGCCGGCTGGGCGCATTGGGACGGCGCCTGGAGCGCACCGTGATCAACCGCCAGGGTTTCGAATTCACCATCGAGATGACGGCGGGGCTGGCGGGCGAAGGCGAGGACGCCTTCTTTAGTGTCTTCCTGCACGACATCTCCGAGCGCAAGAAGATCGAGCGCCTGAAGAACGAATTCATCTCGACCGTCTCGCACGAGCTGCGCACGCCGCTCACCTCGATCCGCGCGTCGCTTTCGATGCTGGACGAAGGCATGGCGGGCGAACTGGCGCCGGACGTGGCGGGCCTGATCCGCATCGCCAGCCAGAGCGCGGAGCGGCTGGTGCGCATGGTGAACGACCTGCTCGACATCCAGAAGATGGAGTCCGGCATGATGGAATACCGGCGCGCCGCCCAGCCGCTGCTGCCGCTGGCCGAGCACGCGCTGGCCTCGATGCAGGGCCAGGCGCGCGAGGCCGGCGTGCTGCTGCGCCTGGACCGGCCGCAGGGCGCGGAACAGATCCGGTCCGAGGTCGACCACGACCGCATGGTGCAGGTGCTGGTGAACCTGCTGTCGAACGCGATCAAGTTCACGCCGCAGGGCAAGGCGGTGACCCTGGGGCTGTCCCAGCTGCAGGGGCGGGCGCGCCTGACGGTGACGGACGAGGGGCCGGGGATTCCGCCGGAGTTCCGCGGCAGGGTGTTCGAACGGTTTGCGCAGGCCGATTCGGCGGATACGCGGCCCAAGGGCGGGACGGGGCTGGGGCTGAGCATCAGCCGGGCGATCGTCGAGGAGCATGGGGGGACGATCGCGTTCGAGACGGAGATGGGGAGGGGGACGCGGTTCGTGGTGGAGTTGCCCCTGGCGGTGGCGGCTGCGCACCAACTTGCCTGATCCAGCCCGCTCTCTACAAACGCCGTTCCGGCCTTCGCCGGAACGACGAGCTAACGGTACAAACGCGGCTGTCGGCGACTCACCGCCACTCGTGCAAGGCCATCCCCCCAAATCCCTTCCACGCCCCGAACACCGCCTCCAGCTTCGGCAGCAGGCGCCGCAGCGCCTCCTTATCCCCATGAAAGGTCGTCGCCGACCCGTCGATGCGCCGCGTTCCGGCTAAGGTGAAGGCCTGCGCCTTCGGATGCGCCGCCGGCTGGCGCAGCAGCACCAGCAGCGGCTGCCCGTCCAGCTCCACCAGCAGCATGTCCCCCGCCGCACCTGGCGCCGCGCGCCGGTAGCGGCGCTGGGTCTCGGCCCCGATCGGTCCCGCTTCCAGCGCGATGCGCACCTGCTTGCCGTGCGCGTCCGCCCAATCCAGGAAGGGCACGGCGAAGCGGTAGATCTGCCCGGGATCGGTGCGGTAGTCCATCACCGACAAGGCGTCGGCCGACTGCGCCAGTTCGCGCAGCAGCGCGGTCTTGCTGTCCCACCAGAAGGGCACCACGAACTCCAGCCGCATCGTTCCCGCCGCCTGGCGCAGCCGGGCCGCCAGCTCCAGGTAGCGGCGGTCGCGTTGGGCGGGCGGCAGCACGTGCGCGGGAATCAGGTAGGGTTCGACGTCGAACTGCATGCCCTTCAGGCGTGCAGCCGGTTCGGCCTGGGCATTGTAGGCGGCATAAGCGCGCGCGCGGGCGGCGGTGGGCGCCTGCTGCTCCGGCATCACCATGTGCGGGTCGCCTTCGACCGCCGTGATCGCGATCCCGCGCGCGCCGGCCGCCTTGATGAAGGCAGCCAGCGCCTCCGGCTCGGCCACCTGGCCTTCCGCCAGCGGCACGGTGATGAAGATCTCGCCGATCCTTTCGCCGGCTGCCCAGTCGATCATGGCCTGGCCCCGTTCGCGCCATTCGGTGCGGCTCCAGATCCAGGTCGAGCGCGGCGCAGGGTGGGCGGCGGCCGGTTCCAGGCTCAGGGCGTCGAGCGACAGGCTGGCCGCCTGCTGCGGGCACAATACGGTGAAGTGGCGCCAGGCGCCGCGCTCCAGGCCGGGCGGCAGGGCCAGGCGCCCACCGGCGGACAGGCTGCCCATGTCGAGCGCGCCTTCGCGCGCGGCGCGCGCCTCGTCCGCCGCCTGCCACAGGAATTGCCCGCTGCCGGAAAACCGCGCCTGCAGCGCCGCCTCGGCGCGCGGCAGGTACCAGGGGCCGCGCAGCAGCACCCCGGCCGGCTTGGCGCCGGCCTTGCATTCGACGCGCAGGCGGCCGCCGGCCAGCGTCGCCGTCACCCGTTCTTCCACGCCGAAGCTGCGCACTTGCATCGATGCGAGCAGGTTTTCGCCGAAGGGCATCGGCGCCGGCGGATCGGGCTCCGGCCTCGAGGCAATCAAAGTGTGCTCGCTGACGTCGAGCGCGCCTTTCGTGTCGTCGCCCTGCAGCAGAATGGCCTGTTCCAGCTTGGCGTCGCGCGGCAGCGGGTACACGGCTTCGATCCGCGCGGCTTCCATGCCGAGGTCGAACTTGCGGCAGCCGGGCAGCGGTGCGGCGTCGGCGATGAGGGCGCGCAGGCGCGTGCCGTCGGGCGCGGTGATGCCGGCGCCGATCGACGCCTGCGGCGCCGTGTCGAAGGGGCACAGGTAGAGCGAGGCGGCGTGGGCCGGTGCGGTCATGAGGAGCAGGGGAAGGAGATAGCGGGACATGATCGCCTACTTGGGTGCATTGCTTTGCCAGGTGCCCTTGCGTTTCATCGTGCCCCAGGTCGATTCCTTCTGCACCAGCCAGCGCCACAGGCCGGTCAGGCGCCAGACCGAATTGAGCTGGCGGTAGCCGAAATTCTCGAGGATCACGACCAGGCCGAGGGCCAGCAGCTGCTTGCCGCGCGGGTAGATGTGGAAGGACATCTCTTCCAGCAGCAGGCCCGAGGCCGACAACAGGATGCCCAGGCCCACCGCCACGAACAGGAAGGCGCCGAAGGCCTGCCACGATACCATGCCGGTGAAGAAGGCCCACACCATGAACACATAGCCGCCCAGTTCCACCAGGGGGCCGAGCCACTCGAACAGCAGCATGAAGGGGAAGGCCACCCAGCCCGGCACGCCGCCGTTGCGCGAGAAGGGCAGGCCCCAGTTGGCGTTCAGGCTTTCGGCCAGGCCGCGCTGCCAGCGGATGCGCTGGTTCTTGAGGGTGCGGTAGTCTTCCGGCGCCTCGGTCCAGCAGACCGGGTCCGGGACGAACTCGATGCGGTAGGGCTGGCGCCGCTCGCGCAGCAGGCGGTGCATGCGCACCACCAGCTCCATGTCCTCGCCGATAGTGTCGCGGCGGTAGCCGCCGGCCAGCACCACGGCGTCCTTGCGGAACACGCCGAAGGCGCCCGAGATGATCAGCATGCCGTTCATCGACGACCAGCCCAGGCGCCCGAACAGGAAGGCGCGCAGGTACTCGACCACCTGGAACAGGGCCCAGATGTTCTTCGGCAGCCCGACCTGGGTCAGGAAGCCGCCGCTGACCTGGCAGCCGTTGGCCACACGCACGGTGCCGCCGGCGGCCACCACGGCAGGGTCGCGCAGGAAGGGCTCGGTGACCTTGGCCAGGCTGTCGCGCTGAAGGATCGAATCGGCGTCCACGCCGCAGAACAGCGGGTAGCGCGAGATGTTGATGCCGGCGTTGAGCGAATCGGCCTTGCCGCCATTGAGCTTGTCGATCACGCGCACGTTCGGGTAGCGCGTGGAGCGGTAGACCTGGCGTACTTCCTGGGTCGGGATCTGGCGCCGGTAGGCCTCGGGGAAGGGCAGCAGGGCGAACTCGCGCTTGAGCACGTCCAGGGTGCCGTCCTTCGAGCCGTCGTTGATGATGACGATCTCGAACTCGGCGTAGCTCAGCTGCAGCATCGAGCGGATCGAGGCGGCGATGGTCGCTTCCTCGTTGTAGGCCGGCACCAGGATGCTGATCGGCGGCTCCAGGCCCGAGTAGGCGCGCGGCAGTTCGGCCATGAACAGCTCCTGGCCCTTGCGCCGCAGCGCGCGCAGCGAGAACAGGTTGAGCGTCAGGTAGCCGACGTTCAGCGCGATGAAATAGCAGAACACGAACCAGGTGATGAAATCGACCAAGAGATTGCCAAGGCTCGTGTTCATGCAACTTCCTCCTCGGCCAGCACCTGCTGCAGCATGTCGGCCGCGAAGCGGTCGGTGAGCGAGTCGCGCAGCTGCTCCAGGTCGGCGCGCGACAGCGCCGGCAGCTCGCGCAGGGCCTGGGCCGCGCGGTAGCGCACCCACCATTGCGGATCGGCCAGCAGGGCGCGCAGGCGCTCGGCGTCCTCGCGGGCGCCGATGCGGCCCAGCGCGCGCGCCGCCTGTACCCGCACCTGCCAGTCCGCGTGGGCCAGGAGGGCGCGCACGTCCTCGATGGTCTCGGGCGTGATCACGCTGCGCAGCCCGGCGATCACGACCGGCACCGCGCTGCCGCGCAGGGCGCCGGCCAGCACCGGGCCGGGCAGCGGCACGCGCAGCGCCTCGGCGATGCGCAGGGCGCGCGGCAGGCGCTCGCCGGGCAAGTTGGGCAGTACGCGGCCCAGCACCGCGGCGGTGGGCGCGGCGGCCTGCTGCAGGATGCCGGCCACGTGCGACAGCGCCCAGTCCTCGCGCTCGATGAACAGCGGCGTCAGGTACTCGGCGGCGGCGTCGGGATCGACCCGCACCAGGGCCCACAGGGCCGTCAGGGACAGCGCGCTGTCGCTCAGTTCCGCCAGCGGCAGCAGCTGTGGCCAGGCTTCGCGGTCGCGCAGATGGCCCAGCACCAGCACCGCCAGCAGGCGTTCCTGGCGCGGGCCGCGCGCCAGCATCGCACGCGCCAGGCGGTCGGCGCCCAGCGCGCGCGCCATGCTGTTCAGGGCCTCGGTGGCTTCGCCGCGCAGCGAGCCCTGCAGGTGCACCCACAGGCGCAGGAAGGGCAGGCGCTCCCCCGGTTCCAGGGCCGGCAGGCTGGGATGTTCGCCGACGATGGCCTGGTTCAGCAGCGGGCGCCAGCGCGCCAGCACCCGCGCCTCGCGCCGCTCGCGGCGGCGCAGCGACAGGCGCAGCAGGATGATCTGGATGCTCAGCAGGAGCGTGAGGGCGAGCGCGATGGCGCCCGTCCAGACCGCGACGGTAACGAAGGTGTCAGACGACTGGGCGATCGCCAATGCCGCCTCGGGTGGAAGTCGGGACGCGGACCACCGCCAGGCAGCTCATGCGGCGGGCCTCATGAAACGGCGCACGCGCGCCAGCAGCTCGTTCGGCTGGAAGGGCTTGATCACGAAATCGTTGGCGCCGGCATCCAGGGCGCGTACCGTGTCGCGTTCGGTGTTCTTGGCCGTCAGCATGAGGATGGGGACGGCGGCCCAGTCGGCGCGCTCGCGCGCCAGGCGCACGACTTCGAAGCCGTCGATATAGGGCAGCATCACGTCGAGCAGGATCAGGTCGGGCGCGGCCGTGGCCGTCTCGATATGCTCGCTGGCGGCACGCCCGTCCGCAAGGTGGGTGACCCGGTATCCCTGGCGTTCGAGCATGAAGCGCAGGACCTGGGCGATGTGGTCGTCGTCCTCGACGACCAGCACCAGCGGCGTGGAAGCAGTATCGTTCGGCATCGGTGTAGGCGAGTGGCGTTGCCCGGATTATATAGCGGCAAGTTCGTGCGTGATCTTAGCCGCCAGTATAGACGAGGGACACGCTGACCCGTTTCCGCTTGCTAGGGACGTGCGCGTAGAGGGTGGAGCAGGGCGCGCAGGTCGTTGTGGTCGAGCTCGTACATCAGGGCCAGCAATTGGCCCAGCTCCCCTTTGGGAAAGCCTTCGCGTGCGAACCAGCCCAGGTAATGGCCGGGCAGGTCGGCGATCTTGCGTCCTTTGTATTTGCCATAGGGCATCTCCCGGACCAGGAGCAGTGTCAGGTGTTCGGAATTCATCGTGCGATACTGTAGCAAACAAAGAGGGACCCATAGCATCTAAGCGACAGGGAGGGGAAATCATGACAGACGAATTCAACCTGAAACGTTTCGTCGATGCGCAGGCCCCGGTCTATGACCAGGCCGTGGCCGAGCTGCGCGCGGGACGCAAGCGCAGCCACTGGATGTGGTTCATCTTTCCGCAGATCGCGGGCCTCGGGCAGAGCGAGATGTCGCAGCGCTACGCCATCCGTTCGACCGACGAGGCGGCGGCCTACCTGGCCCATTCGCTGCTGGGTGCGCGCATGAACGAGTGCGCGGGCATCGTGGCGGCGCTCGACGCCGATGCCATCGAGGAGGTGTTTCCGCCGCCGGACGACCTCAAGTTCCATTCGTCGATGACCTTGTTCGCCGACGTGGCGCCGGATGTGGCGGTGTTCCAGGCGTGTATCGACAAGTATTTCGATGGGGCGCCGGATCGGAATACGCTGGCGCGCTTATGAGGGATGATGGTGCGGTACCGCAGAGCGTTCTTCAATCGTTAGCCGAAAAACCGTCACCCCGGCGAAGGCCGGGGCCCAAGTTCGTGGCGTTGCGTTAGCTCATGCAAAACTTGGACCCCGGCCTTCGCCGGGGCGACGGGAAGAGCCGCGGGACTGACGTGTCACGCCTGCGCGTACTGCTTCTCCAGCACATCCTTGCGCCCCCGCTCGGCGACATGGACGATCACCGTATGCGACAACACCAGCGTCGGATGCCGCGCGCGGTGCTTGGCGAACCAGAACACCTCGTCCAGCTCCTCTTCCTCGTGCGAGGTCGTCATGACCAGCTTCTCCTCTGGAATGTCCTCGTAGTCGAAGGCTTCGAGGTTGGCGTCGTCGACCGATTCGGCCCAGTCTTCGCAGTACTGGCCCCAGGCCAGCACGTAGCGGCAGGAGGAGGCGGCCAGCCAGCGGCTGGCTTCCCAGCGCCACATCTCCTCGCAGACCTCGTCGATCACGAGCACGGCAAGGAAGGGCGGGAACTGCTCGAGCAGGGGCAGCTCCTCGTTGGGACGAACATGGAGATAGCTCAGGGTCGGTTTTTGCATGGTGGATGGAGAGGCGCGTGGACCCCGCCATTATCCCAGATGCGGGCTTGCGCAGCCCGTAACGTGCCGCAAACGCCTAGTTGCGTATAATCGCCCTTGAATCTCACAACATTTTCCAGAAAATAACAATTCATGGCTTCATCCTCCGACAATATCAGCATGGCGGTGTTCTGCGACTTCGAGAACGTCGCACTGGGCGTTCGCGACGCCAACTACGAAAAATTCGACATCAAGCCCGTGCTGGAGCGTCTCCTGCTCAAGGGCAGCATCGTGGTCAAGAAGGCTTATTGCGACTGGGACCGCTACAAGGGCTTCAAGTCGACCATGCACGAAGCGAACTTCGAGCTGATCGAGATCCCGCACGTGCGCCAGTCGGGCAAGAATTCCGCGGACATCCGCCTGGTGGTCGACGCGCTCGACCTGTGCTACACCAAGTCGCACGTCAACACCTTCGTCATCATCAGCGGCGATTCCGACTTTTCGCCGCTGGTCTCCAAGCTGCGCGAGAACGCCAAGCAGGTGATCGGCGTGGGCGTGAAGCAGTCGACCTCGGACCTGCTGGTGGCCAACTGCGACGAATTCATCTTCTACGACGACCTGGTGCGCGAGCAGCGCCGCACCGCCGCCAAGCGCAAGGAAGAGCAGGACGCGCGCAAGGGCCAGCCGCAGAACAAGCGTCCGAGCGACGACCGCCGCAAGGAAGAACTGGAAGCGCGCAAGGTGCAGGCGCTGGAAATGGTGGTCGAGACCTTCGACGCCCTGGTGGCCGAGCGCGGCGATACCGGCAAGATCTGGGCCTCCCTGCTGAAGGACACCCTCAAGCGCCGCCGTCCGGACTTCAACGAGACCTATTTCGGCTTCCGCACCTTCGGCAACCTGCTCGAGGAAGCGCAGACGCGCGGCCTGTTCGAGTTCGGCCGCGACGAGAAGTCGGGTACCTATGTCTACCGCAGCGCCCATGCGCCGGTCCTGGTGCCGGCTGCGGAGCCGCTCGGGGATGCGGCGGACGCCTATGCGGAGCAGGCCGAGGCCGGCGAGCCGCGTGGCGAGGCTGTTGCCGAGGCGCCGCAGGACGAAGCGCTGCGCGAACCGCGCCGCCGCGGCCGTGGCGGACGCAAGCAGGGTGGCCGCGGCGAGCAGGCGCATGCCGTGCCTGAGGTCCAGCCGGAAGCCGAGGCGGCCGCGCCCGAAAGCGCAGCCGATGCGGTACCCGAAGCGGCGCCGCTGGAGATGCCGGCCGAGTCGCCGGCCGCCGAGGAAGCACCGGCCGCCGAGAAAGCGCCGGCCAAGGAACGCCGCCGCGCACCGCGCAAGACCGCGGCGCAGAAAGCCGCCGAGGCTGCCGCTGCCGCTGCCGCTGTTGCCGCTGCCGCGGCCGCCGAGCCCGTGACCGCGGCCGAGCCGGCCCCGGAGCCGGCCATGGCCGACGCCGGGCAGACGGAAGAAGGTGAGACCGACGCCGCCACGCCGGCGCGCAAGAAGTCGACGCGTTCCGCGCACAAGGCGCCGGCCCGCAAGCCGGCCGCGCGCGGACGCCGTCCGGCCAAGCCGAAAGCGGGCTCCGAGAACGGCTGACCCGGCAGCGGGACGCGCGTGCGCCGCGCGCGCGTCCCCCCTGCAATAATG
Source organism: Massilia sp. DD77 (assembly GCF_036961685.1). Taxonomy (NCBI): domain Bacteria; kingdom Pseudomonadati; phylum Pseudomonadota; class Betaproteobacteria; order Burkholderiales; family Oxalobacteraceae; genus Massilia; species Massilia sp. DD77. The sequence goes on along the minus strand of NZ_JBAMDH010000004.1, from coordinate 31,981 downwards.
GACAGGCCTGCGACGGCGCAGGCGACGCCGCACCGACCGCCGAGGAGCCTGCCATGCGAGTGCCTGCCGGACTGTTGCTGTTGTTTGCCCTGAGCGGCCTGGCGGTGGCAGCGCCGCCGGCCGACCATCCCATCCTCGGCATCTGGCGTCTCAGCCTGCCCGAGCTGGGCTGCTCCGAGACCTACCGCTTCCGCGGCGACGGCACCACCCTGGTCACCAGTGCCGAGGAAGTGTCCGAGAGCGAGTTCAAGATTCCCGACAAGCCCAGTTCCAAGGGCTTCTACCGCCTGGAAGACCGCATCACCAAGGACAACGGCAAGAAGGATTGTTCCGGGGCGATCATGAAGGTCGGCACGCGGGCGACCAACTTCATCCGTTTCCATCCGTCCGGGTCGCTGTTCCTGATGTGCTCGGACGAAACGATGGAGTCCTGCATCGGCCCCTTCGAGCGTGTGAAGGGCGAGGAAGCCTAGAACCTGCGGGTATAGGTGTTGCCGCGTCGGCAATAGGCGGGGTCATCGCTTCGGTGTATATTGCTGTGCGAAACGACAACCCCATCCCGCCCTATGTCCCCGGTTCTTCTCTTCATCATCCTCATCGCGTATTTCGCCTTGCTGCTCGCCGTCGCCTGGGTCACCTCGCGCAACGCCGACAACGACAGCTTCTTCATCGGTAACAAGAGCAGCAACTGGATGCTGGTCGCCTTCGGCATGGTCGGCACCACCTTGTCCGGCGCCACCTTCATCAGCGTGCCGGGCAACGTGGGCGCGGACGGCTTCGGCTATGCCCAGATCCTGATCGGCTACGTGATCGGCTACATCCTGGTGGCCTACCTGCTGCTGCCGCTCTACTACCGCCTGAAGCTGACCTCGATCTACCACTACCTGGACGTGCGCCTCGGGCGCCGCGCCTACCAGAGCGGGGCGGGCTTCTTCATCGTTTCGCGCCTGCTGGGCGCCACCGCGCGGCTGTACCTGGTCGTGAACATCCTGCAGGCGATCATCCTGGACAGCCTGGGCATCCCGTTCTGGATCACGACCCTGGTCATCCTGGCCATGATCCTGATGTACACCTATCAGGGCGGCGTCAAGACCATCGTCTGGACCGACACCCTGCAGACCAGCTGCATGCTGTTCGGCCTGTTCGCCTGCGTCTGGTTCCTGCTGAACGAGCTGGGCATGTCGGTGCCCGAGAGCCTGAACGCCATGCAGTCGCAAGGCCTGTCGCGCATTTTCACCACCGACTTCGACAGCCCGAACTTCTTCCTCAAGCAGATCGTGGCCGGCGCCTTCATCGTGCTGACCATGACCGGCATGGACCAGGAAATGATGCAGAAGACGATTTCCGTCAAGACCGTGGGCGACTCGCAGAAGAACCTGCTGACCCTGACGGGGGTGCTGGTGGTGGTGCTGATGGCTTTCCTGTTCCTGGGCGGGCTGCTGTACCTGTACGCGCCTAGCGTCGGCGTGAGCGCCACCGGCGACAAGATCTTCCCGGCCGTGGTGATGGGGCACCTGCCGGCCACGGTGCAGATCATCTTCCTGATCGCCCTGATCTCGGCCCTGTTCCCCAGCGCCGACGGCGCGATCACGGCGCTCACTTCGTCCTTCTGCATCGACATCCTGGGCATCAAGCGCCGCGACGACCTGAGCGAAGCCGGCAAGGAGCGCCTGCGCCGCCACGTCCACCTGGGCTTCGCCTTCCTGTTCCTGCTGCTGGTGCTGGCCTTCAAGGCCGCCGACAACCCGAGCATGATCGTCGTCATCCTGAAGCTGGCCAGCTACACCTATGGTCCGCTGCTGGGCCTGTTCGCCTTCGGCATGCTGACCACGCGCACCCTGACCGACCGCCTTGTACCCTATGTGACGATTGGCGCACCGATTCTTTGCGCGCTCCTTGAGTACAATCAGGCATACCTGCTCGGCTCTTACCGACTCGGGCTGGAATTGCTCATGGTAAATGGCATACTCGTCTATGCCGGCTTGTTCGCGATTTCCCAGCGCGCACGGGCCGGAGCCGGACCGGCAGCCGTTGCCGCCTGATAGAACCGCGTACATATATATATCGGAGTTTCGATGGCCTTCAAGCCCTTCAGCGCCCTGCGGCGCGGCTTCAGCTGGTTGTGGGGCGCGCTCGACGCGACGCGCCGCACCTTCTTCAACCTCTTGTTCCTGGTCTTCATCATCCTGCTGGCCTGGATGATCTTCGGCGGCAGCGGCGTCAAGCCGATCGGCAACAACACCGCCCTGGTGCTCGAGCTCAAGGGCGACCTGGTGGAGCAGTACCAGACCACCCTGCGCGAAACCGTGCTCGACAGCGTCGGCGGCGACAGCAAGCGCACCGTGCGCCTGCGCGACGTGCTGCTGGTGCTGGACAAGGCCGCCAAGGACCCGAACATTTCCACCGTCGTGCTGCTGCTCGACGAGATGGAAGGCGGCGGCCTGGCCATGCTGCGCGAATTCGGCGCCGGGGTCGACCGCGTCAAGGCCGCCGGCAAGAAAGTGGTGGCCTGGAGCGGCAACTACGACCAGAAGCGCTACCTGGTGGCCTCGCACGCCAACGAGGTCTACATGCACCCGATGGGCATGGTGATGATCGAGGGCTTCGGACGCCACAAGAACTACTACCGCGACGCGCTCGACAAGCTGGGCGTGACGGTCAACCTGATGAAGGTCGGCACCTACAAGAGTTTCGCCGAGCCCTATATCGCCAACGGCCCGTCGGACGCCGCGCGCGAAGCCGACACCTTCCTCTACAACGCCTTGTGGACCAGCTATACCGCCGAGGTCGAGAAAAACCGCAAGCTGACCGGCGGAGCGGTGGCGAGCTTCGTCGAGACGCTGCCGCAGCAGATGGAGGCGGCCGGCGGCAGCTTCGCCAAGGTGGCGCTGGCCAACAAGCTGGTCGACGGGCTCAAGACCCGCGACGAGATGCGCGCGCTGCTGGTCAAGCGCGGCGTGTACGAGGAGGACATCAAGTCCTTCCGCCAGATCGGCTTCTATGACTACCTGTCGCGCCACCCGCAGAAGCCCTTCGGCAGCGCGGTGGGCGTGATCGTCGCGTCCGGCAATATCACCGAGGGCGTCGGCGGCCCGGGCGTGGTCGGCGGCCTGACCACGGCCAACCTGATCCGCCAGGCGCGCGAGGACGACGAGATCAAGGCTGTCGTGCTGCGCGTGGATTCGCCCGGCGGCAGCGCCTACGGCTCCGAGCTGATCCGCCGCGAACTGGAACTCACCCGTGCCGCCGGCAAGCCGGTGGTGGTGTCGATGGGCAGCCTGGCGGCCTCGGGCGGCTACTGGATCTCGATGGCGGCGGACGAGGTGATCGCCGACCCCTATACCATCACCGGCTCGATCGGCGTGTTCGCCATCCTCCCGACGGCCGAGAAGGTGCGCGACAAGCTGGGCATCCATACCGACGGCGTGACCACCACCTGGCTGGCCGATGCCTATAACCCGCTGCGCCCGCTCGACCCGCGCTTCGGCCAGGTGGTCCAGAGCAGCATCAACCATGTCTACAGCGAGTTCACCACCAAGGCCGCGGCCGCCCGCAAGACGACGGTCGCCAAGATCGACGAGGTGGGGCAGGGCCGGGTCTGGACCGGCGCCCAGGCCAAGGAGCGCGGCCTGGTCGACCGCCTGGGCAGCTATGGCGACGCCCTGGACTCGGCCGCCCGCCGCGCCAAGCTGGAGGGCGACTACCGCGTGAGCTATGTCGAGCGCCCGGTGACGCGCGTCGAGCGCTTCCTGCAGCTGATGGGCGCCTCGGCCGCGCAGGCGGTGACCATCCAGGTCAAGCTCGGCCTGCTCGAGGAGGCCTTGCCCGCGGGGCCGGTGGCCCAGGTGGCCGAGGACATGGCCTTCCTGTCGGAACTGACGAAGGAACGCAAGCCCTTCACGGCGGTGACCCACTGCCTCTGCGGGCTTCCTTGACAAGTCATGTAGCGAGTTTGTAACCGTTTCCTACAAGGGAAAAACGGGCGCGGAACAGGGTTCCGCGCCCGTTTGTCGTTTACCTCCCGTGAACAGGCGGGGAACGGTGTAAATCGGTGTTAAGCCCTCCGTTTCACGGGCCGGATCGAGGTGCGCGCAATGTACGTTACGAAACATAACGCACAAACACCCCATGCTACAGTCAACCGGACATCGCATGACACAAAGGCATTCTGGCCGGAAAGACAAGGAAGAGCATGGACGCGCCGACCACACCCCGAACACCCCTGACGCACGGCCCCGTACGCACGCCGCGCAAGCGCCGTGCCCGCATCGTCGGCAGCCTCATCGCCGTGCTGGCGATGATCGGCCTGGCGGCGCTGGCGTGGTACCTGACGCACCGTCCGGCCGCCGCGCCCGGCGGTCCGGGAGGACCAGGCGCCGCGGCGGGCCGTCCCACGGCCGGTGGTCCGGGCGGCGGAGGTGGGCGGGGACGCGGCGCCCCGGCGACCACGGTCGGCGTGGCGACCGCCGAGCAGGCCGATATTCCGGTCACGCTCGAGGCGCTCGGCACGGTGGTCCCGGCCGCCACCGCCACGGTGCGGCCGCAGGTCTCGGGCGTGATCCAGAAGATCCACTTCAGCGAGGGGCAGATGGTGAAGGAAGGCCAGGTACTGGCCAGCATCGATTCGCGTCCCTTCGAAATGGCCCTGATGCAGGCGCGCGGCCAGCGCCAGCGCGACGAGGCCCAGCTGGAAAGCGCCCGCGTCACCCTGGCGCGCTACCGCACCCTGCTGGAGCAGGATTCGATCGCACGCCAGGAAGTCGACACCCAGGCCGCGCTGGTCAAGCAGCTGGAGGGCACGGTCATGACCGACCGCGCCTCGGAAGGCACGGCGCGCCTGAACTTGGGCTATGCCTCGGTCAAGGCGCCGATTAGCGGCCGGGTGGGCCTGCGCACGGTCGACATCGGCAACCTGGTGGGCAGCGGCGACGCCAACGGCATCGCAGTCATCACCCAGCTCTCGCCGATCGACGTCGAATTCACGGTGCCGCAAGACCAGCTGCCGGCGCTGCAGTCGCGCATCGCGGCCAGGGCGACACTGCCGGCGACGGCGCTGGACCGCACCCGCACCCGGGAACTGGCCAGCGGCGCCTTCAGCGCGCTCGACAACCAGGTCGACGTCCAGACCGGCACCGTGCGCGCCAAGGCCCGCTTCGCGAACGCCGACGGCAAGCTCTTCCCCAGCCAGTTCGTCAACCTGCGCCTGCAGGTGAACACGATCGAGGACGCGGTGGTGGTGCCGGTGACGGCGCTGCGGCACGGGGCGAACGGGGACTTCGTGTATGTGCTGAACGCGAAGGAGAAGACGGTCTCGCTGCGCAATGTGACGCGGGGCGAGGCGACGGTGGACAAGGTGCAGGTCAGGACCGGCTTGAAGGCGGGTGAGCAGGTGATTACCGAGGGGGCGGACCGTTTGCGCGATGGGGCCAAGGTCACGTTGCCGGGTGATCGTCCGGCCGGCGCGCGCGCGGGACACGGGCGAGGCGAAGGTAGAGGCGAAGGTAGAGGCGAAGGTAGAGGAGAAAGTAGAGGAGAAGGTCAAGGCCGTCAGCGCCAGGGAGCGCAGCAATGACGAGTCGTCTCCGCATCGCGCCCGCGACCGATAAACCGTCATTCCCGCGCAGGCGGGAACCCAGGTTTGCATGCGTACCCGGCTGCTCGACGAACCTGGATTCCCGCCTGCGCGGGAACGACGGGGTGGGCGAGGGCTAACACTGATGAGCCCCTCCGCCCCCTTCATCCACCGCCCGGTCGCGACAGCCCTGCTCATGCTGGCCATCGTCCTGGCCGGCCTGGTCGGCTACCGCTTCCTGCCCCTGTCCGCGCTGCCCCAGGTCGACTTCCCGACCATCCAGGTACAAACCCTGTACCCCGGCGCCAGCCCCGAGGTGATGGCGCGCACCGTGACCGCCCCGCTGGAACGCCAGTTCGGCCAGATGTCCGGCCTGACCCGCATGAGTTCCACCAGCGCCGCCGGCGTCTCGATCGTCACCCTCCAGTTCGCCCTGGGCCAGACCCTGGACGTGGCCGAGCAGGAAGTGCAGGCCGCGATCAATGCCGGCGGCTCGCTGTTGCCGACCGACCTGCCGGCGCCGCCTGTCTATGCCAAGGTGAACCCGGCCGACGCCCCGGTGCTGACGCTCGCCATCACCTCCGACACCCTGCCGCTGACCGAGGTGCAGAACCTGGTCAATACCCGCCTGGCCCTGAAGATCAGCCAGGTCTCGGGCGTCGGCCTGGTCACGCTCTCGGGCGGCCAGCGGCCCGCCGTGCGCATCCAGGCCGATACCCAGGCGCTGGCCTCCTACGGCCTGGGCCTGGACAGCCTGCGCAGCGCCATCACGGCGGCCAACGCCAACAGCGCCAAGGGCAGCTTCGACGGTCCCACACGCTCGTATGCGATCAACGCCAACGACCAGCTGCTCACCGTCCCCGACTACAAGAACCTGATCGTCGCATATCGCGACGGCGCACCGGTCAAGCTGGAGGAAGTGGCGCGGGTGGTCGACAGCGCGGAGAACGTGCGCCTGGGCGCCTGGGCCAACATGAAGCCGGCCATCATCCTGAACGTGCAGCGCCAGCCCGGCGCCAACGTGATCGCCACCGTGGACGGCATCAAGGAGCGCCTGCCGGAACTGCAGGCCGGCCTGCCGGCCTCGGTGCGCATGGACGTGCTGAGCGACCGCACCGCCGGCATCCGCGCCTCGGTCGAGCACGTGCAGATCGAGCTGCTGCTGGCCGTGGTGCTGGTGGTGCTGGTGATCTTCGCCTTCCTGCACAGCCTCCGCGCCACCGTGATCGCCAGCCTGGCGGTGCCGATTTCGCTGATCGGCAGCTTCGGCATCATGTACCTGCTCGGCTACAGCCTGAACAACCTGTCGCTGATGGCGCTGACCATCGCCACCGGCTTCGTGGTCGACGACGCCATCGTCATGATCGAGAACATCGCGCGCTACATCGAAGAGGGCGAGCGGCCGATGGCGGCCGCCCTCAAGGGCGCCACCCAGATCGGCTTCACCATCATTTCGCTGACCGTATCCCTGATCGCGGTCCTGATTCCGCTGCTGTTCATGGGCGACGTCGTCGGCCGCCTGTTCCGCGAGTTCGCGGTAACCCTGGCGATCACGATCCTGATCTCGGCCGTGGTGTCCCTGACCCTTGTGCCGATGATGGCGGCGCGCTGGCTGCGCGCGCGCGAGGACGAACACCCGGGCCGGCTGGCGCGCCAGACCCAGGCCTTCTTCGACCGCGTGATCGAAGGCTACGACCTGGCCCTGGGCTGGGTGCTGGCGCGCCAGGGCCTGACCCTGGTCGTGGCGCTCGGCACCCTGGTGCTCACCGCGCTGCTGTGGGCGGTGATCCCGAAGGGCCTGTTCCCGACCCAGGACACCGGCCAGTTGCAGGCGCGCCTGGAAACGCGCCAGTCGATCTCCTACCGCGACATGGCGGCCCTGCAGCAGGCCGCGGCGCGCGAGATCCTGCGCGACCCCGAAGTCGCCTCGCTCAGCTCCTACGTGGGCGTGGACGCGGCCAACAACACCATGCTGCACACCGGGACCATGCTGATCAACCTGAAGGCGGACCGCGGCGACCAGGAAGAGACCATCGAGCGCCTGCGCGCCCGCGTGGCCAATGTGGCCGGCGTGACCCTCTACCTGCAGCCGACCCAGGACCTGACCATCGACGCGGAAAGCGGGCCGACCCAGTACCGCCTGTCGATCGAGGGCGCCGACAGCGCCACCGTGAACCAGTGGGCGCACAAGCTGGCCGAGAAGATGCGCACCCTGAAGCAGCTGCGCAACGCCACCACCGACGCCGGCGCCCAAGGGGCCGCCGCCTTCATCGACATCGACCGCGACACCGCCTCGCGCCTGGGCGTGACGGCCGCCTCGATCGACGACGCCCTGTACAGCGCCTTCGGTCAGCGCATCGTCTCGACCATCTTCACCGAGACCAACCAGTACCGGGTCATACTGGAAGCGGAGCAGGACCAGGCCATGTCCCTGGACGCCCTCGGCAACCTGCAGCTGCGCACCAGCTCCGGCCAGCCGACGCCCTTGTCGGCGGTGGCCACCATCACCGAGCGCCAGGCGCCGCTGCAGGTGACCCACGTGGCCCAGTACCCGGCGGCCACGGTCGGCTTCGACACGGCCTCCGGCGTGTCGCTGGGGCAGGCGGTCGACGCCATTCGGCTGGCTGCCGAGGAGATCAGGATGCCGGCCTCGGTATCGATGACCTTCCTCGGCGCCTCGGGCGCCTACCAGGCCTCGCTGTCCAACCAGCTGTGGCTGATCCTGGCGGCCGTGGTCTGCGTCTACATCGTGCTGGGCGTGCTCTACGAGAGCTACATCCATCCCCTGACCATCCTGTCGACCCTGCCGTCCGCCGGGGTGGGCGCGCTGCTGGCGCTGTGGGTGACCGGGCAGGGACTGGGCGTGATCGGCATCATCGGCATCATCCTCCTGATCGGCATCGTCAAGAAGAACGCCATCATGATGATCGACTTCGCCATCGAGGCCGAGCGCGACCAGGGGAAATCGCCGCTGGACGCGATCCGCCAGGCCGCGCTGCTGCGCTTCCGCCCGATCCTGATGACGACCCTGGCGGCGCTGTTCGCCGCGATCCCGCTGATGCTCGGCTGGGGCGAGGGCGCCGAGCTGCGCCGGCCCCTGGGCCTGGCCATCTTCGGCGGCCTGATCGTGAGCCAGCTGCTGACCCTGTTCACCACCCCGGTGATCTACCTGGCCTTCGACCGCGCCGCGCGCCGCTGGTCCGGCAAGGCTCCCCATCAAGCAAGCGAGGCGGGCGCATGAATCTCTCGCGGCCCTTCGTCGAGCGCCCGATCGCCACCGTCCTGCTGACCCTGGGGATTGCCCTGGCCGGCATCGCCGCCTTCTTCGTGCTGCCGGTTTCGCCGCTGCCCCAGGTCGACTACCCGACCATCTCGGTGTCGGCCTCGCTGCCCGGCGCCAGTCCGGAGACCATGGCCTCGAGCGTGGCCACGCCGCTCGAGCGCCGGCTCGGCACCATCGCCGGCGTCAACGAAATGACGTCCAGCAGCAGCACCGGTTCGACCCGGGTCAGCCTGCAGTTCGACCTGAACCGCAAGATCGACTCGGCCGCGCGCGAGGTGCAGGCCGCCATCAACGCGGCGCGCGCCGACCTGCCGGCAACCCTGCGCAGCAACCCGACCTACCGCAAGGCCAACCCTTCCGACGCCCCGGTCATCATCCTGGCATTGACGTCCAAGACGCGTACGCCGGGCCAGATCTACGAGTCGGTGTCGAACATCGTGCAGCAGCGCCTGGCCCAGGTGAAGGGCGTGGGCGAGGTCGAGATCGGCGGCGGCTCGCTGCCCGCGGTGCGCGTCGAACTGGTGCCGTACTCGCTGAACCGCTACGGCGTCTCGGCCGAGGACGTGCGCGCCGCGATCCAGGCCAGCAACCCGAACCGCCCCAAGGGGGTGATCGAAGGCGGCGGCACGCGCTTCCAGATCTATTCGCAGCCGGCCATGACGGGCAACGGCCGCAGCGCCGCCGACTACCGCGACCTGGTGGTGGCCTGGCGCGACGGCGCCGCGATCCGCCTGCGCGACGTGGCCGAGGTCATCGACGGCCCCGAGAACATCAACACCATCGGTCTGTTCAACGGCCAGCCCGCCGTGATCGTGCTGGTCACGCGCCAGCCGGACGCCAACGTGATCGAGACCGTGGACGGCGTGCGCGCGCTGCTGCCTTCGCTCCAGGCCCAGCTGCCGGGCGACGTGGCCCTGCAGGTGGCGTCCGACCGCACCAACTCCATCCGCTCCTCCCTGCACGAGATCGAATTCACCCTGCTGCTGTCGATCCTGCTGGTGGTGCTGGTGGTGAGCGTCTTCTTGCGCAGCGTGCGCGCCACCGTGGTGCCGGCCGTGGCCACCGTGGTCTCGCTGCTGGGCACCTTCGGTGTCATGTATTTGCTTGGCTTTTCGCTGAACAACCTGTCGCTGATGGCGCTGACGGTGGCGACCGGCTTCGTGGTCGACGACGCCATCGTGGTGCTGGAGAACACCAGCCGCCACATCGAGCAGGGCATGGACCGCATGAAGGCCGCGCTGCTGGGCGCGCGCGAAGTCGGCTTCACGGTGCTCTCGATCTCGCTGTCGCTGGTGGCGGTCTTCATTCCGCTGCTGTTCATGGGCGGGCAGGTGGGGCGGCTGTTCCGCGAATTCGCCGTCACGTTGTCGGCCGCCGTCATGATCTCGCTGGTGATCTCGCTGACCACCACGCCGATGATGTGCGCCTCGCTCCTGCGCCGCGACGATAAAGCGCGCAAGCCGGGACGCCTGGCGCGCTGGACCGCGCAGTTGTCAGAACGTGGTTTCGGCCGCGTGCTGCGCGCCTACGAGCATGCGCTCGACTGGGCGCTGGACAGCAAGCTGCTGGTGATGTTCAGCCTGGTGTTCGTGATCGGCCTGAACGTCTACCTGTTCGCCGCCGCGCCCAAGGGTTTCTTCCCCCAGCAGGACACGGGCCAGATCAGCGGCGGCATCCGCGCCGACCAGAGCATCTCCTTCCAGGCCATGCAGGCCAAGATGCGCCAGCTGGTCAACATCATCAAGCGCGACCCGGCGGTGGACACCGTGGTCGGCTTCACAGGCGGCGGACGCGCCGGGGGCGGCTTCATGTTCATCAACCTGAAGCCCGCCGACCAGCGCAGCGAGGCAGGGCAGGCCGTGATCGCCCGCCTGCGCCCGCAGCTGGCGCGGGTGACCGGCGTGTCGCTGTTCCTGAATCCGGTGCAGGACCTGCGCATGGGCGGGCGTTCCAGCAACTCGACCTACCAGTACACCCTCAAGAGCGACAACGCGGCCGACCTCAAGCTGTGGGCCGGCAAGCTGGCCGAGTCCATGAAGCGCCAGCCGGCGCTGGTGGACGTGGACACCGACCAGGCCGAGAATGGCGTCGAGACCTTCGTCACCATCGACAAGGACAGCGCCGCGCGCATGGGGATCAGCACGCGCGACGTGACCAACGCCCTGTACAACGCCTTCGGCCAGCGCCAGGTGGCCAACATCTACGACGAACTGAACCAGTACCACGTGGTGATGGGCGTGGCCCAGCGCTATGCGCAATCGCCGGAGGCGCTGCGCGACGTGCACGTGCCGGCCAGGGGCACGGCGGCCCAGCAGGCCGCCGCCACGGGCGCGCCATCGACGCCCGCCAACCTGACCGCCGCGCGCGATCCGTCCAGCGGCCAGGCCCTTGGGGCCAGCGCCACCACCATGGTCCCCCTGATGGCGCTGGCGCGCTACGAGGAAAGCTCGACCCCGACCTCGGTCAACCACCAGGACGGCGAGCTGGCGACGACGGTATCGTTCAACCTGGCCGAAAACGCCAACCTGGAGGACGGCCAGGCGGCGGTGCGCCAGGCGGAAGCCGACATCGGCATGCCCACCAATGTGCGCGGCAGCTTCCAGGGCACGGCCAAGGCGGCGCAGGAATCGAACAAGGAGCAGCCTTTCCTGATCGCGGCGGCCATCATCGTGATCTACATCGTGCTCGGCATCCTGTACGAAAGCCTGGTGCACCCGGTGACGGTGCTCTCGACCCTGCCTTCGGCCGGGGTGGGCGCCGTGCTGGCCCTGCTGCTGTTCCGCATGGAGTTCTCGATCATCGCCCTGATCGGGGTCTTCCTCCTGATCGGCATCGTCAAGAAGAACGCCATCCTGATCATCGACTTCGCCCTCGAGGCCGAACGGGCGCGCGGCTTGACGGCCGTCGAGGCGGTGCGCGAAGCCTGCCTGCTGCGCTTCCGTCCGATCCTGATGACCACCCTGGCCGCGGCCCTCGGCGCGCTGCCGCTGGCGATCGGCTTCGGCGAAGGCTCCGAGCTGCGCCGCCCGCTGGGGGTGGCCATCATCGGCGGCCTGATCGCCAGCCAGATCCTGACCCTGTTGACCACGCCGGTGGTCTATGTCCTGCTCGACAAGCTGCGCACCAGGACCGCGTCCGAGCGCGAGCTGACCCGGCATCCCCTCGACGACGAGGACGGTCCTTCCCTAGCCAAGCCATGAAGCCTATGCGAAACTTTCCCATCCTCCGCCTGCCTATCCGTGTCTTGGCCACCGCGCTGGCCGCTGCCCTGGCGGCCGGCTGCGCCGTCGGACCAGCCTACCAGCGCCCCAGCACGCCCGAACCCGCCGCCTTCAAGGAAGCCGAGGGCTGGGTGCCGGCCGCGCCGGCCGATGCCCTCGAGCGCGGACCTTGGTGGCAGCTGTTCGCGGACGCGGAACTGAACCGCCTGGCCGACGAGGCGGCGCGCGCCAACCAGGAAGTGGCCGCCGCGGTCGCCAACTACGCCCAGGCGCGCGCCGTGGTGGCCCAGCAGCGCGCCGCGCTGTTCCCGGTGGTGTCGCTCGGCGCCGGGGCCGACCGGGCAGGGGGCGGCGATCGTTCGCCGTCGAACCAGTACCGGGTGTCGATCGGCGGCAGCTGGGAGCCGGACCTGTTCGGGCGCCTGCGCAATTCCGTCAGCAGCGCCCAGGCCGGCGCCGAGGCGACCGCCGCCGACCTGGCCAACGTGCGCCTTGCCGTGCAGGGCGAGCTGGCCAGCAACTACTTCAGCCTGCGCCAGCTAGACGCCCAGCGCGCATTGCTGGCGACCACGGTCGAGGGCTACGAGCGCGTGCTGCAGATCACGCAGAATCGCTTCAACGCCGGCATCGCGGCCAAGTCCGACGTCCTGCAGGCGCAAACCCAGCTGGCCAACGCCCGCAACGAAGCGCTTGGCCTGGCCCGCCAGCGCGCCCAGCTCGAACACGCCATCGCTGTGCTGGCAGGCCGCGCGCCGAGCGAGTTCACCTTGGCGCCGGTATCCTGGACCGTGACGGTACCCGAGGTGCCGGCCGGGGTGCCGGCGACCCTGCTGCAGCGCCGCCCCGACATCGCCGCCGCCGAACGCGACGTGGCGGCCGCGAACGCCGAGATCGGCGTGGCCCGCTCCGCCTACTTCCCGAACATCGGCCTGAGCGCCTCGTACGGCGGCGCGGCCAGCAAGGTAGGGGACTTGTTCTCCGCTTCCAGCGCGGCCTGGTCCTTCGGCCTGTCGGCGGCCCAGGCCCTGTTCAATGCCGGCGCCACGCGCGCCGGCGTGCAGGGCGCCGAGGCGCGCCACCAGGCGTCCGTGGCGCGCTACCGCCAGACCGTGCTGGACGCTTTCGCCGACGTCGAGAACCAGCTCTCGGCCACGCGCGTTCTGGCCCAGCAGCAGGACCTGCGGCGCCAGGCGGCGGAAGCGGCCAACCTGGTCGAGGAACAGATGCTGAACCGCTACAAGGCAGGGCAGGTGAGCTATACCGAGGTGGTGCAGGCCCAGGCGACGGCGCTGTCGGCGCGGCGCGCCCTGGTGCAGGTGCAGGCCGACCGCCAGACGGCGGCGGTGGCGCTGATCCAGTCCCTGGGCGGCGGCTGGCGCGCCGGCACGGCGCCCTAGGGATAGGCCGGCCGCGCTTGGATGATGCTATCGGAAGCGGGTCGGCGTAGACTACGGAAGAGGGGTAATCACTCCGCGCTGGAAGTTTCCATGCGGAAAGATTACAATCGACGAGTTCGCTGACGTATTCGCCACCGCTATGAAAAAATGGATAGGCCGCTTGCTGGGCGGTTCGGAAAAAGAGACACCGGTCCCGGAGGCTCCGGAACAGGAGCAGGACGAAGCACAGCAGGATCCCGAGCTGGGAGCCCTGTCGCGCGAGGTCGACGCCACCTACTACCGCTGGCTGACCGCGGCGGCCGGCTACGACGCCTCCAAGGAACTCCAGCACCGCATCCTGGACGGGGTGCGCATGCTGGTCCACGATCCGGACAGCGCCGCCGAGCTGGTGCCGCGCGTGCCGGAGCTGATCCCGAAGCTGATGCGCAGCCTGATGGACGAGAACCTGTCCGCCACCGAGCTGTCGCGCGAGCTGGCGCAGGACCCTGTGCTGGTGGCGGAAGTGATCCGCGAGTCGAATAGCGCCTACTACCGTCCGCTCACGCCGATCAAGACCCTCGAAGCGGCCGTCATGATGCTGGGCCTGAACGGCGTGCGCATGCTGCTGGCGCGCATCGGCCTGCGTCCGCTGGTCAGGATGGAAGTGGACGGCTTCGCGCGCCACGCCTTGCCGATCGTCTGGGACCAGTCCGAGAAATGCGCCTTCGCCGCCAGCATGCTGGCGCCGGGCATGTCCGCCAGCGTGTTCGAAGCCTACCTGGCGGGCCTGATGCAGAACGTCGGCCTGATCGTCGCCTTCCGCATGGCCGGCCGTCACTGCGAGGGCGGCCGGATGCCGGGCTCCAGCGAGTTCGGCCTGCGCCTGCTGAACATCAGCCGCCAGCTGTCGGCCGTGATCGCGGCGCACTGGGACTTCCCGCCGCAGGTGGCCGAAGCCATCGTCCACGCCGGCCGCCCAAGCACGCCGCTGGCCGAGGCGCTCGCGCACGGCGACCGGGTGGCCAAGCTGCGTCTCCTGATCGACGCCGAAGTGATCCCGGCCGACGATCCCTTCGTCACCTCGGGGCTCGACAACTTCCAGCGCCGCTGCCTGGGCAAGCTGGGCGACCTGGATGACTGACCGATATCGGCCGCCGCGCCGATGCGGGGTGAATATTTTGCGGTAGGGAGCGCGCGCGCTATGCGCTTGGGGCAGAATACGCATCCCTGACCGTTTTTGCATTGTTCCGCACCATCCATGCTTCGCCCGACCGCCGCCGCACTCTTGTTCGCCGCCCATTCCGCCCACGCGCAAACCAGTCTTGATGCGGCGCCCGCGCCGGCCCAGGATCCGACAATCCAGACCGTCGAGGTCAAGGCCGACGCCTCGGCCTACGACCCGCGCCGCGACGACACCGCCAGCAAGATCGTCGTCGGCAGCGAGGAAATCCGGCGCTATGGCGATACGTCGGTGCTGGACGTGTTCAAGCGCCTGCCCGGCATCACGGTCAGCGGCGCGGCCGGCCGCGGGGGCGGCGAGGTGCGCATGCGCGGCCTGGGCAGCGGCTACACGCAGATCCTGATCAACGGCGAGCGGGCGCCGGCCGGCTTCGCCATCGACGAGCTCTCGCCCGACGCCATCGAACGCATCGAGATCCTGCGCGCGGCGAGCGCCGAGTTCTCGACCCAGTCGATCGCCGGCACCATCAACATCGTGCTCAAGAAAGCGATCCAGAAGGCGCAGCGCGAACTGAAGCTCGGCGTGGGCAAGAGCAGCGACGCCAGCAACCCGAACGCCAGCCTGCAGTTGTCCGACCGCGCCGGCAAGATATCGTATTCGCTCAACGCCAGCGCCTGGCGCTTCCACTTCGACCGCCCCGCACCCGCGGAGGAATCCGCGACCGCGCCACATGGCGCAGTGACGATGCAGCGCCGCGCCCTCCAGCGCGACGAGGGCAGCCCATATGGTCTGAACCTGACGCCGCGCATCAACTGGAACCTGGAGGAGGGCGATACGCTCACCTGGCAGTCGCTGGTCAATCACAACCGCAACAGGTACCACGGCCATGTCGTCACCGACACCCTGTTCGGTCCGCGGCCGCTGTACGACGCGCGCGACATGCGCTCGACCGGCCGCAATACCATCGCGCGCACCGACCTGAACTGGGTGCGCAAGCTGGGCGACGGCGCCAGGCTGGACCTCAAGCTGGGCCTGAACGGCCTGCGCAGCAAAGGCCTGTACCGCGAGCAGGACGACAGCCTAGGGCTGCGGGCGCGCGATTCCACGGTGTGGAGCGCGACCCGAGAGCGCGGACTGTCCAGCACCGGCAAACTGTCCATGCCCTGGCGCACCGGTCATGCGCTGGCGATGGGCTGGGACGGCGGCTATAGCCTGCGCGACGATGCGCGCATCGAACACGAGGTCTTCCCGCTGACCGGCCGCGTCGTCGACCCTGACGAAGCCTATGAAGCGCGCGTCAAGCGCCTGGCGCTGTTCGCCCAGGACGAATGGAACCTGGCGCCGCGCTGGTCGATGTACGCCGGCCTGCGCTGGGAAGGGCTGGACACCACCAGCGAAGGCAGTACCTTCTCCACCGTCAGCCGCCGCAACAGCGTCTGGAGTCCGTTGGCCCAGACCCTGTACAAGCTGCCGGACAGCCGCGACCAGTTGCGCCTGGCCCTGACCCGCACCTACAAGGCGCCCGGCGCCAGCAGCCTGATTCCGCGCCGCTTCACCACGCCGAACAACAGCCAGACCGAACCCGACTTCCGCGGCAATCCGGATCTCCAGCCCGAACTGGCGACGGGCATCGATGCCTCCTACGAGCACTACTGGGCCGAGAAGGCGCTGCTGAGCGCCAGCTTCTCGGTGCGCCGCATCCGCGATTTCACGCGCCAGGGCCTGATCCTGGAGAATGGACGCTGGATCCAGACCCCCGTCAACGACGGCAGCGCGCGCACGCGCAGCCTGGAACTGGAAGCCAAGTTCCCCTTGTCGGCGGTGATGAAGGACGTGCCGGACCTCGACCTGCGCGCCAGCATTGCGCGCAACTGGTCGCGGGTGGACGCCGTGCCCGGGCCGGACAACCGGCTCGACCAGCAGACGCCGCTGTCCGGCACCCTGGGGGTCGACGTCAAGACGTTTGGGGGCAAGCTGACCGCCGGATCCAGCTTCGCCTTCAAGAGCGGCGGTCCGGTGCGCATCAACCTCAACCAGCTGGGCTACCAGAGCGTGCGGCGCGACCTCGACGTCTACACGCTGTGGAAGTTCAATCCGCAGTACCAGCTGCGGGTGGCGCTGTCGAACCTGCTCGGCCAGGATTTCGTGTCCGACGCGCGCTACCTCGCGGCCGACGGCGGCTCGCTGCGCCGCACGATGGTCTTCCCGGGCACGACGATGGCGCGGGTGACGCTCGAGACGCGCTTCTGACGCGCGCCGGCCGCCGCGAGCAGCAATCCGGCGGCCAGCATCGCGGCGAACGGCGGTTCGCTCACCGGCGGCGGCACGATGGCGAAGCTGGTCTGCTCCGTCCACAACCAGGTGTCTTCATAGCTGAAGAAGGGCGGCCGGAAACCGGTCTCGCCGCGTTCGACATGGCTCAGGCCCGTGATCGTCTTCGAAGAAGCAATCGTGGCCTCGTCGGAGTAGCCCCATTCGACATCCATGAAGAGTTCGCCGCTGCCGAGCGCGTAATTGAACCGCTTGAGTTCGCAGCGGGCGCCATAGCAGCCGCCTTCGGGACGGCTGAAATAGTCGTAGCCGTTCCAGAAGAAGCCATCGAGCTCGGCGAGTTCGAGCATGCCGTCCCGGTCCGCATCGCTCCCCCGGAAGGCGCCGTCGAGCCGCATGACGGGATCGAATCGCCCCGTTTCCTGGACCAGGAAGCCGGTATAGCTGAAGTTCCGCCAATCTTGCGCCTGGAGCGGCGGGGCAAGGCAGGCGGCTGCGGCGAACAGGGACGACAGGACGCGTTTCCACATGGTTTCCTCCATCGGGACGTCGAACGGAACAGTGCGCAAGCGGCTGGTCCAGACTAGCAAAATCCGCCTGCGCCAGCCATCCGCGCGCAGGCGTGCGCGCGCGGGCGTTGGAAACGGACCACGACAGTAAGGCCCCGTCAATACGCCTGAAAACCACCTCACCCCAACTCAACAAGGCTATACTCGCGCTTTGTTTTTTTCATCCAGGGGAACGTCTTGTTCAAATCCATCGTCCTGCCCGTTGTCTTGATGGGCGCAGCGAGTATCGCCATCGCCGACGAAGGCCAGTGGCAGCCGCACCAGCTGCCGCAGCTGAAATCCGAACTCAAGCGCATCGGCATCACCATGCCGGCCGAGAAGCTGGCCGACCTGACCAAGCATCCGATGAGCGCCATCGTGTCGCTGGGCGGCTGCTCGGCGTCCTTCGTCTCGCCCGACGGCCTGGTGGTCACCAACCACCACTGCGCCTATGGCGCCATCCAGCGCAACTCGACCCCTGAGAAGAACCATATCGTGAACGGCTTCCTGGCCAAGACCCGCGCCGAGGAGCTGCCGGGCGGCCCGAACACGCTGGTGTACGTGACCGAGAAGGTCGAGAACGTGACCGACCGCGTGCTCAAGGGCCTGTCGCCGACCATGTCCGGCCGCGAGCGCCACGAGCTGGTCGAGTCGCGCGTCAAGGCGCTGATCGCCGAATGCGAGACCGACAAGTCGGTGCGCTGCTCGGTGCCGGCCTTCCACCGCGGCCTCGAGTACTACCGCATCAAGCAGCTGATGATCCGCGACGTGCGCCTGGTGTATGCGCCGTCCGACCGCATCGGCAACTTCGGCGGCGACATCGACAACTACGAGTGGCCGCGCCAGACCGGCGACTACGCCTTCCTGCGCGCCTACGTGGGCAAGGACGGCCGCCCGGCCGACCCGTCGCCCGATAACGTGCCCTACAAGTCGAAGGACTTCCTGGTGGTCTCCGCCGAGGGCCTGAAGGCCGGCGATCCGATCCTGCTGGCCGGCTATCCGGGCCGCACCAGCCGCTACAAGCTGCCGTCGGAAATCCGCTTCGCGCGCGATGTCGACTTCCCGGCCAAGGTGGCCACCATCACCGCCGACCTGTCCGTGATCGCCGCCGCCACCATGGGCAACCCGGCCTGGAACGTGCGCTACGCCAGCGTCGACAAGAGCCTGAACAACGTCCTCAAGAAGACCCAGGGCCTGCTCGACGGCTTCGCGCGCAAGGACATCGCCGCCATCAAGGACGTGCAGGACGCCGAATTCCGCGCCTGGCACAAGCAGCATGGCAACGGCGCGAAGAAGCTGCTGGCCGAACTGGATGGCGTGATCGCCGCCGAGATGGCGCAATCGCGCCAGGAAGCGGCGTGGCTGAAAGCGACCCACAGCGACCTGCTGAAGAGCGCGCGCACCCTGTACCGCCTGGCGCTGGAGCGCCAGAAGCCGGACGCCCAGCGCGAAAGCGGCTACCAGGAACGCGACCTGTCCTTCATCAAGGCGCGCCTGACCCGCCTCGAGCAGTCCTTCGTGCCGCAAGTCGACGAGGCCCGCTACGGCGCCGCGCTGCAGCGCTATGCGCGTATCGACGCCAAGGTCCGCCCGCAAGGACTGGACGCGCTGCTGCCGGCGCCCGCCGCACTCAATGCCATGTATAAAGCGAGCGAGCTGTCGGACACCGCCAAGCGCCTGGCCTGGATCGGCAAGGACCCGGAAGCCTTCCGCAAGTCGGGCGACCCCTTCATCCAGCTGGCCGTGCGCCTGCACGATACCGGCATGGCGCTGGAGGACAAGCGCAACGAGATCGACGGCAACCTGGAACGCGTGATTCCCCAGTACATGACCGCCGTCATCGCCTGGAAGAAGTCGCAGGGTAAACCGGTGTATCCGGACGCGAACTCGACCCTGCGCGTGACCTACGGCACCGTGGCGCCCTATGCGCCGCGCGACGGCCTGCTCAAGGGCCCGTTCACGACCGTCGAAGGCATCACCGAGAAGGCGAGCAACAAGGAACCCTTCATCGTCCCGAGCGCGCTGGGCGAGGCGATCAAGGCCAAGCGCTACGGCGTGTTCAAGGACCCGGTGCTGAAGACCGTGCCGGTCAACTTCCTGTCGAGCGCCGACACCACCGGCGGCAACTCCGGTTCGGCGGTCATGAACAAGCGCGGCGAACTGGTGGGCCTGAACTTCGATTCGACCTATGAATCGATCACCAAGGACTGGTACTTCGACAGCGCCATCACGCGCGCGATCCACGTCGACATCCGCTACATGCTGTGGGTGATGAAGGAAGTCGACCGTGCCGACAACCTGCTCAAGGAAATGACGGTCAAGTACCCGAAGAAGTAAGCGGGCGACCAGTTTGACCGGGCCGCGGCGACCACCTCGCCGCGGCCTTTTTGCTTCCCGACTCCGCTGCCTATACACTGTCGCCGCATGAACGACTTGCTCCAACTGGGCCCGTTGGCCACCACGCCGCTGGAACTGATCTCCTTCCTGCTCGCGGTCACGACCGTCGTGCTCAACATCCGCCAGAAGCACTGGGCCTGGCTGTTCTCGATCGCCTCGTCCGCCACCTATGCGGTGGTGTTCTACGAGGCGCGCCTGTACGGCGACATGGGATTGCAGTTCGTGTTCATCGGGGCCTCGCTGTGGGGCTGGTACCAGTGGCTGCATGGCGCCGGCGATGGTGCGGATAAGGCGCCGCTGGTGGTCACGCGCCTGGACCGCAAGGGCTGGGGATGGTCGCTGGCCGCGTGGCTGGTCGGCTTCCTGCTGCTGTCGACCTTCCTCGACCGCTACACCGATACCGACGTACCGCATGCGGACGGCTTCCTGACCGCCGGCAGCCTGGTCGGCCAGCTCCTGCTGGGCCGCAAGAAGGTCGAGAACTGGCATGTCTGGATCGTGGTCGACATCCTCTACGTCGGCCTGTACGTCTACAAGGGCCTGATGCTGACCGCCTTCCTGTACGCCGTGTTCGTGCTGCTGGCCTGGACCGGCCTGCGCGCCTGGGGCAATATCGCGCGGAGGGATGCATGACGCCCGTTCAACGCATCGCGATCCTTGGCGCCGAATCGTCCGGCAAGTCGACCCTGTCGGAAGCCCTGGCTGCCCATTACGGCACCGTGTGGGTACCGGAATACCTGCGCGAGTTCGTCGACACCCAGGGCCGCGTGCCCTACGAGCACGACCAGTTCGGCATTGCCCGCACCCAGCGCGAACGCGAGCAGGCCGCGCTGGAGCGCGCGAACCGCTTCCTGTTCTGCGACACCACGCCCCTGATGACGGCGCTCTACAGCCGCGTGTATTGGGGCAGGGTGGATGCGGGGCTGGCGCAACTGGAAGCGTGCCACGACTACGACCGCACGTTCGTGACGGCGCCCGACAGTCCGTGGGAACCGGACGGGCTGCAGCGCGAATCGGAAGCGGTGCGCCAGATGGTGCACCGGATGCTGCTGGAGACGCTGGACGCAAGGGCCATCCCTTACATCCTGCTGGAGGGGAGCCTGCCGCAGCGGCTGCGGCAGGTGGAGGGGCTGCTGGGTCCCGCCTAGCGTTTAGAAATCAAACTGGGCCGACACGCGGAAGGTCCGCGGCGCGCCGGGCAGCAGGTAGCCGCCCAGCGCCTGCGTCACGTCGCGCCAGTAGAACTTGTCGAAGGCGTTGTCGACGCGGGCGCGGATCGTGGTGTGCACGCCGCCCAGGCGCAGCGCATACGAGCCGCCGAAACCCGCCACGTGATAGCCCGGCACCGTCACCCGGTTGCTCGGGTCGAAAGCCTTGTTGCCCGAGTACTGCCACAGCGCGTCCAGCTTCAGGCCCGGCAGCTGCGGCAGCGCGTATTCCACCCAGGCGGCCGAGCGGAACTCGGGCACGTTGGTGACGCGCTTGCCTTCCACCGCCGGGTCGCCGGTGCCGTTCTGCTCGGCGTCGAGCCATGAGGCCGATACGCTGTAGCTCAGGTTCTGGGTCGCCTTGCCCTGGGCCGTCAGCTCGATGCCGCGGTGGCGCTGCTCGCCGGCGCGTACGAAGGCGTTGGCGCCGTCGATGTATTCCAGGCCCTGCTTGACCTCGAACAGGGCCGCGCTCACCATCATCTGCTGGTTGACGATGCCTTTCACGCCGAACTCCGCCTGCTTCGAGCGGCTTGGGGGCAGGGCCGCGTTCTGGTTCGCGGTTTCCATGGGCGCGATGCCGCCGTATTGCAGGCCGTGGACCAGCGAGCCGTACACCGACCAGTCGAGCGAGGGCTTGTAGACCAGGGCCACGCTCGGCAGCACGAAGGAATCCTCGGCATGCACCCAGGGCAGCTCGAGCTCGGCCAGCTCGTCGCGCTTGAGCTTGACGTAGCGCGCGCCGGCATGCAGCGTGAGCATCGGCGACAAGCTCACCACGTCCTGCACGAACAGCGAGCTTTCCTGGTTGGCGCGGCGCTCCATCACGGGGCCGGTGCGCGGGTTGCCCGGCGCGGGATCGACGACCAGGTTCTGGTAGATGTTGCTGTAGCCGGCGTAGTCGTAGACATAGGCGCCGAAGCTGTCGTGGCGCTCCGCATAGCCCGCGCCCAGGTTGAGGGCGTGGCGCAGGCTGCCGGTGGCGAAGCGGCCCTGCACCAGGGCCTGGATGCCGAACGGGGTCTTGCGCTCGCCGACGCTCTGGTAATCGTAGACGTCGTAGTCGCCGTTCGAGCAGTAGCCCGGATAGAAGCCCTCGGCCTCGTTGCTGCAGCCGTAGGGGAAGGCGGTGTAGTCGTCGCGCTTGAACCAGTGCTTGTTGGCGGTGACGGTGGCGTTCCAGTCCGGGCTGAAGCGGTACTCGAAACGCAGGCCCAGGTTGCTGCTGTCGGTGTCGACCGGGCGGGTCCAGGGCTGGGCGTTGAGCAGGGTCTTGGCCGACACGTTCGCCGGCAGGACTTCGTTGCGGATCAGCTGGTAGCCGGGCGCGGTGACCTGCGACTTGTGCTGGTGGTCGACGTCGAGCTGCAGCAGGGCATCCGGCGAGATTTGCCAGTCGAAGGCGGCGGAGACGAACTGGCGCTCGCCGTCGGCGCCGCGCACGTACGATTTCAGGTCCTCGGCGGCGGCGTTCAGCCGAAAGCCGAAGCGGCGGTCTTCGAAACGTCCGCCCAGGTCGATGGCGCCGTACAGGGTGCCGCGCTCGCGCGCCTCGACGGTGACGGAGCGCAGGGGCGCCGCGGTCGGGCGCTTGGTGACGAAGTTGACCATGCCGCCCGGCGCGGCCACACCCGCCTGCAGGCCGGACAGGCCGCGCAGGATCTCGAAGCTTTGCTTGTTCTCGAGCGGGATCTGGGTGTCGCCCGGAATGGCGACCATGTCCTTGCGGTAGCTGGTGGCGTTGTCGAGGGCGAAGCCGCGGATGGAGAACTGCTCGGCGTAGCCGACCGCGTTGTAGGCGTCGCCGACCGAGGCGTCGAAGCGTACGGCCTCGGTGGCGTTGCGCACCGACAGGTCCTGGAGCTGGCCCAGGGTCATCGCGGTGATCGAGGCAGGGGTGTCCAGCAGGGGTGTGTCGGAGAAGCCGCCGATGACGGCGCGGTCGGTGGCGACCCATTTGCTGCCGGTGACGACGACCGACTGGACCTGGTCCTGCGCGGTTGCGGAGAAGGCCTGCAGGATGGCGCAGGCAAGGGCGGTGTGTTTCAGCGTGAAATTCATGGTGTGCTCGTCTTCGCGCGCCACGGGGCGCGCTGCTTTTTAAAAGCCGGAGCCAACGTGGGGGAAGGGCAAACAAGGAGGGAACTGCGTTGCGCTTTCCTTCGCTGGCATTATCCAGATCAGGTACGAAGGGTATGTCTCACCCGGAACGTTGGTTCCAGGACCCCTAGCGAAGGCGCGAGTGTAGCACGTCCGTGCGGGACGTGGTGGAAGTGGCAATGCGCGTCAGTCCAGACGGTAGGGTTGGCGGCTCCGCCGCCGATGCGTTCGACGGGCGCCGGACCGGACGCGGCGGGCGAGGCGAGCGTATCCCCGCGGCGGCGGCGCCGGCTGCGCGCCCCGGCCAACCCTGCGCTTATACGGCCAGCTCGAGCACCTTGCGGCTGACCTCGAGCGTGACGCCGCGATCCTCGCCCAGCTTGGTGAGACGGTGCGCCTCCAGCGCCGCCAGCACCGGTTCGACGTTCTCCTTGCCCAGCCCATAGCCCGACAGCCTGGTCGGCACACCCACGCTCTCGAAGAAGGCCTCGGTGCGTTCGATCGCCGCATCGATGCGCGCGTCTTCGTCACCATCCGTGAGATTCCACACGCGCGCCGCGTACTGCAACAGCTTGGCGCGCTTGGCCTCGCGCCGCACGCGCAGCATGGCCGGCAGCACCACGGCCAGGGTCTGCGCGTGGTCCAGGCCATACAGCGCGGTCAACTCGTGGCCGATCATGTGGGTGGCCCAGTCCTGCGGCACGCCGACGCCGATCAGGCCGTTCAGTGCCAGGGTCGCGGTCCACATCAGGTTGGCCCGCACGTCATAGTTCTCCGGCTCGCTCAGGGCCTTGGGGCCGTCCTCGACCAGGGTCAGCAGCAGGCCCTCGGCGAAGCGGTCCTGCACCTTGGCGTCGACCGGCGTGGTCAGGTACTGCTCCATCACGTGCACGAAGGCGTCGACCACGCCGTTGCCGACCTGGCGCGCCGGCAGGCTGTAGGTCTTGGTGGGGTCCAGCACCGCGAAGCGCGGGAACACGTGGCGCGAGGCGAAGGCGCGCTTTTCCAGGGTGGCCTTGCGGGTGACCACCGCCGCCGAATTCATTTCCGAGCCGGTGGCCGGCAAGGTCAGCACGGCGCCGAAAGGCAGGGCCGCGTGGATGTTGGCCGCACGCTGTTCGAAGATGCTCCACGGGTCGCCGTCGAGCAGGGCGCCCGCGGCGATGAACTTGGTGCCGTCGATGACCGAGCCGCCGCCCACGGCGAGCAGGAAGTCGACGCGCTCGGCGCGCACCAGTTCGATGGCCCGCATCAGGGTTTCGTAGGTGGGATTCGGTTCGATGCCGCCGAATTCGAGCACAGTGTGCCCGGCCAGCGCGGTCTTGACCTCGTCGTAGACGCCGTTGGCGCGAATGCTCCCGCCGCCGTAGAGCATCAGGACGCGGGCGCCTTCCGGCACCAGGGTGGACAAGGTGGCGATCTGGCCCTGGCCGAACAGCACCCGGACCGGATTGTGGAAATCGAAGTTATGCAAGGCGAACCCCTCTTTGTAATCAAGCAAATCAGACAAAGAGGGGATTATCGCCGAATCGCGCCGGCGCCGCCTTTATGCCTCGGCAGTGGCCGTCGCCGTGGCCTGGCCGGCGCTGGCCGCCTGGTGCTGCACCATGTGGCGCAGCAGGGTGCTGCGGGTGGAGTCGCCGATGGCGCGCCAGTGCTCGCGCCGCTGCGCCGCGCGCTTGCGGTGCTTGGACGGCATGTCTTCCAGCGGCTTGAGGTAGAAGGGCAGGCGGATCAGGAAGCTGCGCTCGTCCTTCTCGGTGCCGCCCAGGATGCGCCAGAAGCCGTCGTAGGCGTTCTCGAAGTGGCGGGTGTCCTGCGGATCGTAGGCGATGTGGGCGGTGCAGCGGATCGCCACCACGCGGTCCATGCCCAGCGCCTGGGCCACGCCCTGCATCGCGGCAAAGCAGAAGAAGCTCGGCGAATTATTGGGGAAGACCTTGTCGAAGGCCTCGAAGGCGGCGCCGGAATCGGCCCAGCGGCCCTGGTTGCGGCTCAGGAAGGGCACGGTCGGCATGTCCACCCCGACCATGGCGCCGTCGACCCAGGTATAGGACAGGCGGTGCAGGTACTGGCCGTCGGCCACCAGCGAAATGGTCAGGTCGCCCTCGGCGTCGTGGCGCGGCGCCATCTCGAGGCGCAGGACGAAGTGGTGTTCCTCGCCTTCGTGCTGCCAGAGGTTGAGGCCGCCGCCGCCGTACACGGCGTCCTTATACGCGCTGTTGAAGCGGGCGTCCTCGAAGCGGTAGTGCGACAGCACGCATTGCACGCGTTCGCGCGCGCTCAGGCCGCGCATCAGGAAGTCGCGGTCGCCCAGGTGGTCGAAGGGATCGCCGTTGGGCGAGGCTTCGGCGAAACGGCGGATCAGGTCCAGGCGGCTCAGCGCCTGGTGTTCGCGCCAATAGCGCAGCATGCGCAGGCGGCGGGCAATGCCGTGCACGGGATTCGGAAGGTGAGCGATGTTCATCGGACGCTCCAGTCGGCGTAAAGTGTCGGCCGCCACAACAGGACGGCCAGTCTTTATCACGCGTCCACACGACGTGGACGTGCTCGGCGGAATGTTAATTCCGCTTTGCAATTATCCGCTGAAACGCTAACTCGTGCCCGGATGAAACGAATAGAGTGGTGGGGAACCAACGAAACGGGACGTGTTCATGGTCTGGTCTCTCTCTCGCATGTTGACTTTTTGTTTTTGCCAGGCAGGCACTACAAGACTACCATGTTTGTGCGGCGACAGGCTTCTAAATCATCACCGATAATGCGCGGACCGATGCAGACCGGAGGTGGCGATGGTGTATGAACTCTATTATTGGCCCGGCATCCAGGGGCGCGGGGAATTCGTCAGGCTGGCGCTCGAGGAGGCCGGCGCCGACTATGTCGACGTGGCGCGGCGCGAAGGGGGCATGGACCTGCTCACCGCCGCCCTCGACACCGGGGAATACCCGTCCTTCGCGCCGCCTTTCCTGAAGGCCGGCGAGATGACGGTGGGGCAAGTCGCCAACATCCTGATGTACCTGGGCGAACAGCACGGCCTGGCCCCGCGCACCGACCCCGGCCGCCTGTGGGCCCACCAGCTGCAGCTGACCATCGGCGACCTGGTGTCGGAAGTCCACGACACCCACCATCCGATCGCCACCTCGCTCTACTACGAGGACCAGAAGCCGGAAGCGCTGCGGCGCGCCGCCGACTTCGTCGAGACGCGCATCCCCAAATTCCTCGGCTACTTCGCGCGCATCCTGACCAACCCCGAACCGCGCGACTTCCTGGTCGGCGACAAGCTGAGCTACGTGGACCTGTCGCTGTTCCAGGTCATCGAGGGCCTGCGCTACGCCTTCCCCAAGGCCACGCGGCGCATGGAGCGCGAGTACCCGGCCCTCACCGCCTTGCGCGACCGGGTGGCGGCGCGGCCCAACATCGCGGCCTACCTGGCATCGAAGCGGCGCATTCCCTTCAACCAGAACGGCGTCTTCCGCCACTACCCCGAGCTGGACCAGTAGGCTTGCTCAATCCCACTGCGGCCCGAAGTCCGGGCTGACCAGGCGCTCGCCGCGGTCGAGGGCGTCGAGGGCCGCCAGGTCTTCCGGCGCCAGGGCCAGCGCGGACGCCTCCAGGTTGCTCGCCAGGTGCGCGCGCCTGGTCGAGGACGGGATCACCGCATGGCCCTTGGCCAGCAGCCAGGCCAGGCTCACCTGGGCCGGCGTCGCCTTGTTGCGCGCCGCGATGGCTGCGATCACCGGGTCGTCCATCACCTTGCCGTAGGCGAGCGGCATGTAGGCCGTCAGGTGGATGCCGGCTTCCCGAGCGAAGGCCGCGAGCGCGCGGTTCTGCAGGTACGGATGGAACTCGACCTGGTTGGTGGCGATGTTGGCGGCGCCGGCGGCGGCGATCGCCTCGCGCATCAGCGCGACCGGGAAGTTCGAGATGCCGATCGCGCCGGTCAGGCCGGCTTCGCGCGCGGCCAGCAAGGCCCCCATCGTTTCCGCGACCGGCGCCGCGGCGCCGGGCGAGGGCCAGTGAACCAGGGTCAGGTCGACCCGCTCGAGGCGCAGCTTGCGCAGGCTTTCCTTCAGGCTGGCGCCGAGCTTGCCGGCGGCCAGGTGCTCGGTCCAGATCTTGGTGGTGACGAAGACCTCGTCGCGGGCGACGCCCGATTCGGCGAGGGCCTGGCCGACCTCGGCCTCGTTGCCGTAGATCTGGGCGGTGTCGATGTGGCGGTAGCCCAGTTCCAGGCCGTTGCGCACGGAATCGATGGCTTGTTGGCCCTGGAGGCGGAAGGTGCCGAGGCCGAGTTGCGGCATGTGCATGGTGAATCCTTTCTGACGTGGTTTTTCTGACGTAATCAATGGGTAACGACGCCGCGGCCGGCTTCGAGCCTGGCGGGCACGCCGTCGCGGCGGTCCAGCCAGCCGGCGAGGGTGGTGAGCAGCAGAGCGCCGACCACGACCAGGGCGCCGATCCAGGGCGTGGCCATCAGGCCCAGCTTCGCCACGATCAGGCCGCCGCCCCAGGCGCCCAGCGCGATGCCGACATTGAAGGCGGCGATGTTCAGGCCCGATGCCACGTCCACCGCCTGCGGGGCGTCGCGTTCGGCACGCTGCACCACGTAGACCTGCAGGCCGGGCACGTTGCCGAAGGCGACCGCGCCCCAGGCCAGCACGGTGAGCAGCACCAGCGGCTTGCTCGGCGCGGTAAAGCTCAGCACCAGCAGGACCAGGGCCAGCAGGGCGAACACGATCTGCAGGGCGCCGACCGGCCCCTTGCGGTCGGCCAGCTTGCCGCCCCAGATATTCCCGGCCGCGACCGAGACGCCGTAGACCAGCATCACCAGGCTGACGGTGCCGGCCGCGAAGCCCGCGACTTCCTGCAGGATCGGCGCCAGGTAGGTAAAGGCGATGAAGGAGCCGCCGTAGCCGAGCGTGGTCATGGCGTAGACCAGCAGCAGGCGCGGCTTCTTGAGCACGGCGAGCTGGGTCAGCAGGCTCGATGGCGGGCTGCCGGCGATGTTGGCGGGCACCAGGATGGCGCTGCCGATCATCGCGATCACGCCGAGCAGGGACACGGCCAGGAAGGTGGCCTGCCAGCCGAAGTGCTGGCCGATGAAGGTCCCGAGCGGCACGCCGGTCACCAGGGCCACGGTCAGGCCGGTGAACATCAGGGCGATGGCGCTGGCGGCCTTTTCCTTCGGTACCAGGCTGGTCGCGATGGTCGAGCCGATCGAGAAGAACACGCCGTGGGCCAGGCCGGTGAGCACGCGGGCCGCCATCAGGGCGCCGTAGTTCGGCGCCATCCAGGCGACCAGGTTGCCGAGCGTGAATAAGGCCATCAGGCCGAGCAGCAGCTGCTTGCGCGGCACGCGGCCGGTGAGGGCGGTCAGCACCGGCGCGCCGACGGCCACGCCCAGGGCGTACAGGCTGACCAGGAGGCCCGCCGACGGGACCGAGACGCCCAGGCTGGCGGCGATGGTGGGAATCAGGCCGACGATGACGAATTCCGTCGTGCCGATGGCGAAGGCGCTCAACGTGAGCGCCCAGAGTGCGAGAGGCATGGTGTTTTCCTTGTGGTGCATTGACGAGGCCTGCAGTGTGCCGTGCTGGCGAGCAAGGAAAAATGGGCGGACGTACAATATACTTTTGATCTGGAGTCACGAATGATCGATGTAGATGCCTTGATTGTATTCTCCGCTGTCATAGATGCTGGCTCTTTCTCGGCCGCGGCGGAACGTCTGGGGCAGACACCTTCGGGCGTCTCGCGCACCATCTCGCGCCTGGAGGAGAAGCTGGGCATGGCCCTGATGCGGCGCACCACCCGCCGCCTGCAACTGACCGAGGAAGGCACCTGGCTGCTGGGCCGCGCGCGCAGCCTGCTGGCGGACCTGGCGCATACCGAGGCGGAAGCGGCCGCGCGCCGGTCCCAGCCCGCGGGCCTGGTGCGCGTGAACGCCGCCACGCCCGCGCTCGACCACTTGCTGGCGCCCCTCGTCCCGGCCTTCCTGGATGCCTATCCGCTGGTGCAGCTGGAGCTGGTCAGCGGCGAGACTTATGTCGACCTGATCGAGGAACGGGCCGACCTGGCGATCCGCATCGGCGCGCTGCCCGATTCGACCCTGAACGCGCGCCGCCTGGGCTGGAGCCGCCTGCGCGTGCTGGCCGCGCCCGGCTACCTCGAACGGCACGGCGCGCCCGCCACGCCGGCCGGGCTGGAGCGCCACCGCTGCCTCGGTTTCGCGGCCCCGGCCTCGCTCAACACCTGGCCCTTGCGGCACGAGGGCGCGGAGGGCTGGACCATCACGCCGGCGGTGACGGCCACCAGCGGCGGCACCCTGCGCGAGCTGGCGCTGGCGGGGGCGGGCATCGTCTCGCTGTCGGACTTCCTGACCCGCGGCGACTTGGCCGCGGGCCGCCTGGTCGAGGTGCTGCCCGGGCACAGCCTAGCCTGGGGCCAGCCGGTGTGGGCGGTGTTCTACAAGCAGGGCGCGCTGGCGCCGCGGGTGGCGGCCCTGGTCGACTTCCTGGCGGCGCGCCTGGGCGAGCTGCTGGAGCGCTGAGCCTTGTGTCAGAATACCGGCCTGGATGACATCGACACGTGTATGGAAAAGCTGATTTCGGCATTGCGCCGGCTGTACCTGCCGGCGGACGGACCATCGCTGGAGGCGCTGATGCGCCACCTGCGCGGGGAGGAGACGCTCGCCGTTTCACTGGCCACGGACGGGGGCATGGCCCGCGCCGTCCGTATCCCTTTCAGCAAGAGCGGCAAGAGCGGAGACCCGGAGGCGCACTGGACGCGGCTGTGCGCGGCCGCCAACGCCCTGCAGCAGGAGCTGGACTTGCCGGCGCCGGCGGTGAGCATCGGGGGCGACGGCGCCTACGGCCTGTGGCTGTCGCTGGAGCAGCCGGCGCCGGTGGCGCAGCTGGCCGAATTCGTGGCGTTGCTGCGCGCGGACTACTTCCCCGAGGCCGAACTGGACACCGGCCGGCTGTTCGATCCGGTGGAACTGCCGCCTTGCCTGCACCGCGCCAGCGGCAAGTGGGCGGCCTTCATCCATCCCGGCATGGGCGCATCCTTCGCCGACGAGGAAGGCCTGGACATGGCGCCTCCGGCAACCGGGCAGGCCGCTTTCCTGGAAGGACTGGAACAGATCGGCCCGGCGCAGTTCGGCCAGGCGCTGGCCAGGCTGCGTCCATCCGCGCCGGCGCCGTCAGCTGCGGCGCCGGCCCCTGCGCCGGCCCCTGCGCCGGCGCCGCGTGCTGCGGCAGCCGAGGGCTTGCTGCTCAAGGACGCCACCCTGGAAGACATCGTGGCCCACTTGCACGCCCTGAATATCGAGCCGACTTTCCGCCACATCCTGCCCCGCTGAGACGTGGCGAACTTGCCACAGTTTCTTTCGAGGAAACAAATTTTTCTTGAAAGAATGCACTTTTGACACGTCCGATGCTATCCTGTAGGAACCATCCTACAGGAAACATCCTATGTCCAGCCGCCTTCGCACCCGCCGCATCAGGCCGACCGGTTCGTCGAAACGTATCCGGCTGGCCGCGCTCGCGCTGATCGCGGCGGCGGCCACGGGCGCCGGCGCCGCGGCCTGGATCTCGGAGCCGAGCGTCCACGCGGCGCCACAGGCGGCCCTCGGCGCACCGGCGCCCGCCAGCGCGAATTCGCAGGCCCTGCCGGTCCACAGCGTCGCGGCGCCGGCCGTGCGCCGCATCTATCCGTATTCGATCGTTCCCGGCGGCGCGGCCAGCCGCGAGGAGCTGGCGCAGGCGATCAAGGCCGACAAGGTGGTCGCCGACCATTACGCCGGCTTTGACGTCGACAAGGCGCAGGTGGTGACGGTCGCCAAGCCGCGCGCCGTCTACGTGTCCTACCGCAAGGGCGACAAGGTCTACTGGACCTCGAAGAAGCTGATGCTGGCCGAAGGCGAAACCCTGCTCAGCGACGGCAAGAACGAGATGCGCACGCGCTGTGCGAACCGGATTTCCGACACGCCGCAGCTGCCGGTCGCGCCTAGCGAACCGAGCGAAGCGGAGCTCGACGTTCCGGTGGTGGAAGAGGGTAGTGTCCAGGAGATCGCGGCCGACATGATCGAGGACGGCGGCTTCGACGGCCAGGCTTACCAGCTCCAGACCTTCGCCGACGGCGCGGGCCTGGCGCCGGGCGCCGAACCGTCCACCAACGGCATCCAGTTCGCCATGAACAGTGCCGGCCCGATGCCCTATCCGCGCTACGAGACGGGCGGGGTATCACGCACCGTCACGAGCCGCGATCCGGGCGCCGCCGACAGTCCGGACGCCGCCCCCACCGAGCCGGCCCAAGGCACGGACTCGTCCGTCCCGGGCGCGCCGGCCACGCCGGGGACCGACAGCGGCACGACCGAAACGGGCGCACCGAAGCCGCCCACCGGCGGCGACGCAGATAAGCCAAATCCGCCTCCGGGCCCTGACCCCAAGCCGGAGCCGGAACAAGACCCCGCGCCGCAACCGGAGCGCGACCCGACTCCCTTCATTCCGCCGCCGCTGGGCCAGCCCGAGCTGCCGCCCGAGGGCATCGACCAGACCGGTCCTGCCGACGTGCCGGAACCGGGCACGCTCTGGCTCGGCGGCCTGGCCGGCCTGGCCATGCTGCTGCTGCGCCGCCGCCCGCTGCCGCGGCAGGGCTGATCAGCCCTCCAGCGCGCCGCTGCGTTCCAGGCGCTTGTAATACACCAGCGACCACGCGGCCGGCAGCAGCAGGGAGCCGAGCAGCACGCCCAGGCAGGCCGGCACCGGCGCCCTGGCCAGCAGCAGGAGCAGGGCCAGCGCAGCGCTCGCCATCATCGGCGCGCCGCCATG